>JAZQND010000030.1:0-10073 GCA_045627145.1 Ruminococcus sp.
ATTTGCTGCTGACGAAGATGCTGAATAATTTCGGCACGTATTTTTGATTTGAAAGGGAGCATTGTGCTCCCTTTTATTTTTATCTGCACCATTTATACTAACAAATTAACTAAAAATTGTACAAGCATACAAAAGACTGAATTATCGCTTGACAAAACGGAAATGATTTGATATAATATAAAAGCTGTCAGAGATGACAGGCCGCAGAAACGTCAGAACGAGGCGTAACTCAGTTTGGTAGAGTGCTTGGTTTGGGACCAAGATGCCGCAGGTTCGAGTCCTGTCGCCTCGACTCAGTTTTCTTCAAAAAAATTTTTTGAAAAAATTGAAAAAAGTACTTGACAAACACAAAAATCTGTGATATAATAATTAAGCGTTAAACGCTGGTGTAGCTCAGTTGGTAGAGCAGCTGATTTGTAATCAGCAGGTCGGGGGTTCGAGTCCGTCCACCAGCTCCAATTTCTATCGGTCAATCCCGATAGATTTTTTCTTGAAAATCTGAATGGGAGAGTTCCCGAGTGGCCAAAGGGGGCAGACTGTAAATCTGTTGCTTTCATGCTTCGATGGTCCGAATCCATCCTCTCCCACCAGGTAAAGCTCCGAGCATTCGGAGCTTTTTTTAAGACCGTTTCAAGCCTTGCATTTTTATTGCAAGGATTTTTTTATGCCCTGAAAAAAAGAGGATTTATACGGAAAAACAGCAGTTTTGTTTGCGAAAAATGTGAAATCAAATATAAAAAGGAAGTTGAAAATAATGTTTGAATAATGATATAACTTTTGTCTGTTCGGGATGCTGCCGTTGCCATTGTTGGTGAAGCAGTAAAATAAAATCAGCATACAAAGCTGCGGTTTGCCGCAGAAAATTATTTGGAGGAAAGAAAATATGATAAGAGAAGATTTGAGAAACATCGCCATCATCGCCCACGTTGACCACGGTAAAACCACCCTCGTTGACGAAATGCTCAAACAGGGCGGCGTTTTCCGTGAAAATCAGGCTGTTGCCGAGAGAGTTATGGACTCAAACGACATCGAGCGTGAAAGAGGTATCACAATTCTTGCTAAAAATACCTCTGTTATGTATAACGGCACTAAGATTAATATTATTGACACCCCGGGTCACGCCGATTTCGGCGGCGAGGTTGAGCGTGTTCTTGAAATGGTTGACGGCGTTCTTCTCCTCGTTGATGCAGCAGAAGGCCCTATGCCTCAGACACGTTTCGTCCTTTCAAAGGCTCTCAAAATGGGACATAAAATCATTATTGTCGTAAACAAGATAGATAAGCCTGATGCACGTCTTGATGAAATCGGTGACGAGGTTCTCGAACTTCTCCTTGACCTCGATGCAAACGAAGAACAGCTTGAAAGTCCGCTTCTTTTCTGTTCAGGAAGAAGCGGTACTGCTTCCCTCAGCCAGTATGAGGCAGGTACTGACCTCAAGCCCCTTTTCGATACAATTATCAACTACATCGAACCGCCAAAGGGTGAGGAGGAAGAACCTCTCCAGATGCTCATTTCTTCTATTGACTATAACGAATATGTCGGACGTATCGGTATCGGACGTATCGTAAGAGGAAATATCAAGGTCAATCAGCAGGTTACTGTCTGCGATTACACAGGTTCTAAAAAGAACTATAACTCAAAAATCGTTTCACTTCTTCAGATTCAGGGACTTAACCGTGTTCCGGCTGAATCTGCAAAGGTCGGCGATATCGTTTGGATATCAGGTATCGAAGGCATCACCATCGGCGATACTATCTGTGCAACAGATACTCCCGATCCGCTTCCTTTCGTTAAGATAAGCGAACCTACTGTTGAAATGACTTTTGCCGTAAACGACAGCCCGTTTGCAGGAAAAGAGGGTAAATTCGTAACTTCACGTCAGCTTCGTGAAAGACTTTTCAAGGAGCTTCTCAAGGACGTTTCTCTCCGTGTTGAGGAAACTGACAGCACTGATGCTTTCCGTGTTGCAGGGCGTGGCGAAATGCACCTCTCTATCCTCATTGAAAATATGCGTCGTGAAGGCTATGAGCTTTCCGTTTCAACTCCAAGGGTTCTTTTCAAAACAGATGAGGACGGCAGAAAGCTTGAACCTATTGAAAGACTCGTTATCGACGTTCCTGCCGACTGCGTTGGTTCTGTTATGGAAAAAATCGGAAGCCGTAAGGGTGATATGGTCGATATGCACCCACAGGGCAGCCGTACAAGAATTGAATTTCTCGTTCCTGCAAGAGGACTTTTCGGCTATAAGAGCGAATTCCTCACTGATACAAAGGGCGAGGGCATCATGAGCCACGTTTTCGACAGCTATCAGCCTTATAAGGGTGATATCGAAAGAAGAAACACAGGTTCACTGGTTTCATTTGAAACAGGTGAAGCCGTTACTTACGGTCTTTTCAACGCTCAGGAAAGAGGTCAGCTCTTTATTCCGGCAGGTACTCCTGTTTATGAGGGAATGATAGTTGGTGCTTCACCAAAGGTTGAAGACCTCGTTGTAAATGTCTGCAAGAGAAAGCACCTCACAAATACCCGTGCAAGCGGAAGTGACGACGCTCTCCGCCTTGTTCCTCACAGAATACTCAGCCTTGAGGACTGCCTTGAATTTCTTGCTGATGACGAGCTTCTTGAGGTTACTCCTGAATCTCTCAGAATCAGAAAGAGAATACTCAGCAATACCCAGAGAGCTAAAATCAGAGGCAATGCCGCTAAGAATCAGTAATATTGCTCCGTAAAACAATAAGTTTTATCCGTTTAACACATAATTACCATGCGATTTGCAGGTTTAGGAGATATATTATGAAAAAAATATTGTTATCTGCTCTGTTTATAACTTTTGCAGCCGTTTCATTCGGCTGCGGCGGTAAAAAGGTCGAAAGTTCAGTTCCTGAAAGCTCTCAGACTGAAACTGTAACAGAAACTGAACCCGTAACCGAAATTCAGACCTATGAACCTCTCGTTGATGTCAGAGAACGCAATATCATAGAATCTGAGGAACTTGACTACGAGCTATTTGATGGCAAAGCAATAATTACCAAGTATAATGGTAATGAAGCAAATGTTGTGATACCGTCTGAAATAGAGGGTTATCCTGTAAACGAAATAGGATTTTACTGCTTTGAGGCAAACTATAATCTCGAATCTGTTATACTCCCGGAAAGCGTTACAATTATTGGCGAGGGAGCGTTTATGGATTGTGCTTCACTTTCTCAAATCAATATTCCCGCCGGTCTTCAGGAAATACAGCGTGGTGCATTCGTCGGCTGTGCAGGTCTGACAGAAATGACACTCCCCGAAACTGTTTCAAGAGTTTACGAAGAAGCTTTTACAGGCTGTCAGGGTATGACTTCTCTTACCATTCTTAATCCTGACCTCGCTTATGAAAACTGGGGACTTGAAGACCTGATTAATCTTACAGTTTATGCACCTTCAGGTTCTGCTGCTGAAGCATGGGTATCTGAAATGGGTAAGCTGGGCTGAACGGAAGGAAAAGCTTATGAATAAGGTTAGAATCGCTTCACTGCTCCTTTCCGCAGTGATGTGCTGTTCAGGTTTTGTTTCCTGCGACAGCAAAAAGAATGAAAGCAGTTCAGAAACTCCCATAAGTTCTGAAACTGTAAAAAATAATGATAATTATATTCAAAACGGCATGAATGCTCTTTTTGAACAGGAAGAAGAAGGTGCATTTGATTCCGATTCCTGTGCGGCAAGAGTTCTTGAAACATTAGAAAGTTCTGAAAAGTCTGACGAACCGCTGACTTTCGGCAGTATCGGTGAAGCTGTTTCACCAAAGGAAGATGACCTCGATGCCGATTTGGGCGATTACCGTGAAAGCGAAAACGGCATAAAGCTCTATTTTAATGAAGACGAATTTCCAAAAGAACTCGTCCAGACACTTGAACAGTATTTCATTTCTCTTGAAAATGCTGACTATTCACTGTATACTCGCTGTGTTTATCCGGATTATTTAGAAAAAATGGAAGCTTTCCTCAAAAAGGATTACAGCTATGATATGAAAACATCATTTTCAAATCAATGTGCAAACCTCGCAAGCATTATGAACGGCAGTTTCAGAGTTTCAAGAATAAAAATTGAACCCGCTGAACAGTATAATGCCGAAACTCCGAATCTTGATATGTATTTTCAGAATCTCGAAGGTCTTTTCGGTCTTGAGCAGGGCAAATACTATGAGGAAACAAAAAATAACAGCGATAATATCTATGATGCACAGTTTTATGTAATGGCTCAGGGCAAAGATGAGGAAACAGAAAGCCTTCTTGTAAGCGGCTATGAAATAGTTTTTGTTGAAAAAGACGGAAGATATTATATTTTTGGTTGATTGAGAGGAAGTAGTGATTATGTATAACCGTTTCAGAAAAGTTTCAGCATTGTTACTGGCATCAGCTATGTTTATTTCTGCTGTCTCATGCAGCAGCAAAGAGGATGAACACCACGACCATCAGCTTGTATCAAGTCCCGATGAAGGCGTAAATGTAAATGAGGAAGACTTGGAATACGGTGCAACTATGGTTTCGCTCAGACCTGACACAGATGAAAATGTTAAGGTTGAAATTGAGTTCGACAGACGTTACTTCAATATGGAAAATGAAAACGATTATCCCGAAATTTACCTCATTTCTAATTATATAGAAGCCGTAAACAATAAAAACGGAGACATTATGCAGGATATATTCTATTTGCCCTATCTGAATTATAACTGCGGAAAAAACGGCTTTTCATCAATTCAGGAATATACAGACAGCGTGTATGAAGGTCTTAAATCATCAATCGGCTCTGATTTCGTTCTTGACTATGTTATAGTCGATACCTGCCTTAACGAAAATGAGGACGACAGTATTACCAATTTCTCAGCTATAGATAATCAGCTTGATATGATATCAGGTGAAAAACTCAGCAGTAAGGTGACAAGCCGAAAGGCTGTTTACCTCGATATAATGTATACCGATGAGTCAGGCAGCGAAAAACAGCTCAATAATGCCATAGGTTACGACATCTCCCTTTACATTTACCAGATTGACGGAAACTATTACCTGATATAAAAAACAGCTTACCTTATTATTGCTCCACCAACTAAATCCTGAATTTTTCAGCTTGTCCTGAAGAAGAAATTCTGCGTCAGAAAACCTTGAAATACGTTAGTATTCCTGCGGTTTTCTTCCTCAAAACGGGTTTTTAGAGGTGCCCTTAATAAGGTAAGCGTTTTTATTAATCAGAACCATTTGATGCGGGTATTGTATTTTTTCAGGAGAGCTGCAAGAAAAGTACCGATAACACCGCAGGTTATAATTTCGCCGATTCCGACGGTAAGCATAAAATACGGCAGAGTTCCTTCAAGTTTGTAGGCGTAGGCGAGGATAAGCGGTACTATGACAACGTTTGCGGCAATAGGCGGAACTGAACCGGCACAGGGAATATTTTTCAGCTTGTATGTACCGACAGCACCAAGAAAAGTTGCGAGTGTACCGCCGAAAATATCCCACGGTATACAGCCTGTTGTGAGATTTGAAATGAAGCATCCGATAGTAAGACCGGGAATTGCGGCGGGGGTGAAAAGCGGAAGGATTGTCAGAACTTCTGAAAGTCTTAGCTGGATCGCTCCTCCTGAAAGTCCTGCCGCCGCTGAAACATAAGTCAGGACGACGTAAAGGGCTGCTATCAATGCACCTTGTGAAAGGAACTGAGCCTTATTTTTTTTCATATTAAATTACTCCTTAGTTTTGATTTCGGACGGTAACGCCGTTCGGGCGAGGATGGTTACGAACTCGCTTAATATTGCTCCACCAACTAAATCTTGAATTTTTCTGTTTGTCCTGAAGAAGAAATTCTACGTCAGAAAACCTTGAAATACGAGGTCTCTCCCTGTGGGAGAGGTGTCAGCGAAGCTGACAGAGAGGCTGACCGACGGACCAGTATTCCTGCGGTTTTCTTCCTTGACTTTCTCCTTCATTACTTCGCATAAAATATTCAAGATTTAATTGGCGGAGCAATATAAGGCAGTACTGCATTATTTGCGGTACTGCCTTTGATTTTTTATATTTGAGTTGAGTAGTTAGGTGCTTCCTTAGTGATATAGATATCATGAGGGTGACTTTCTTTCAGTCCGGCACCTGTAATTCTTACGAACTTAGCCTTTTCGTGGAGAGTAGGAATATCTTCACAGCCGCAGTAGCCCATACCTGAACGTATGCCGCCGACAAGCTGGAAGATGGTATCAGCAACAGGGCCTTTGAAAGGAACTCGTCCTTCAACGCCTTCAGGAACGAGCTTCTTTGCACCTTCCTGGAAGTATCTGTCGGTTGAACCGCAAGCCATAGCACCAAGACTTCCCATGCCTCTGTAGACCTTGAACTGACGGCCCTGATAAATTTCAGTTTCGCCGGGAGCTTCTGCACAGCCTGCAAGGAGTGAACCAAGCATAACAACGTTTGCACCTGCGGCAAGAGCCTTAACGATATCGCCTGAATATTTGATACCGCCGTCTGCAATAACAGGAATGCCGTATTTCTGAGCAACGGAAGCAACGTCATAAACAGCAGTGATTTGTGGAACACCGATACCTGCAACAACACGGGTAGTGCAGATAGAGCCGGGGCCGATACCTACTTTAAGGCAGTCAGCACCTGCGGCAATGAGGTCTTCAGCGGCTTCGGCAGTAGCGATATTTCCTGCGATAACAGGAGTATTTGGGAAAGCTTCCTTTACCATTTTCAGGCAGTTGATGATATTTGCACTGTGACCGTGAGCTGAATCCAGAACAAGAACGTCAGCCTGAGCGTCGATAAGAGCCTTTGCTCTTTCGAGGACGTTTGCAGTTACGCCGATAGCAGCACCGCAGAGAAGTCTGCCCTGAGAATCACGGGCTGAATTAGGATACTGAACGGACTTTTCGATATCCTTAATTGTGATAAGACCTTTGAGGTAGCCGTTATTGTCAACAAGCGGGAGTTTTTCGATTTTATGGGCACGGAGGATATCCTGAGCTTCTGCAAGGGTTGTGCCGACAGGGGCAGTAATGAGGTTTTTCTTTGTCATTACTTCTGATATCTTGGCATTGAAGTCTGTGAGGAAACGCATATCTCTGTTTGTGATGATTCCGACGAGTTTGCCGCAGTCATCAACTATCGGAACGCCTGAGATCTTATATTTTCCCATAAGTTCGTCAGCGTCTGCAACTATATGGTCTTCTGTGAGAGAAAACGGATCAACGATAACACCGTTTTCAGAACGTTTTACCTTATCAACTTCCTCAGCCTGTTTTTCGATACTCATATTCTTGTGGATAATACCGATACCGCCTTCACGGGCAATAGCGATAGCCATACGGGAATCAGTGACTGTATCCATAGCAGCAGTCATGATAGGAGTATTGAGGTGGATATTTTTGGTGAGCTGAGTTCCGAGCTTGATCATATTAGGAGTAACCTCTGATTTAGCAGGTATGAGCAGCACATCATCAAAAGTGAGACCTTCCTTCTGAAATTTGCTGTTAATGTCGTTCAGCATAATTATTCCTCCTTTAAATCGTTTCGATAAAATATCGGGTTATTACCTTTAATCATACTATCTTTTGGACTTTATGTCAACCCCTTAAAATAAGTGTCGGGAATAGAAATTTGGTGTTCATTTAAGTCGTGTTTTGGCAAAAAGTACAATAATGCGGTTTTATATGCGAAAATACGCCTGATTATCATTTAAGGCAGAAACGCAGTCAGACGTACTTTGTGCGGTGCTGCTTTAAACGGAACTGCTTTCGGAAGCAGAAGAAACTGCATAATATGTAAGTATGGATGAAGCATCCTGTGCATCAATTTTGCCGTTGTGGGTATAATCTGCGGCAATGGTCTGCATTTCCGAAAATGAAGGCTGCATACCTGATGATGTAAAGGCATACTCTGTCAGAACAATAGAAGAGTCCATAGCATCAACAGAGCTGTCACAGTTAACATCACCGTAAATTTCAACACCGTTTATGAACGGCAGATTATGTGATGAAGCATATTTTTCGGCGGATGAACCTTTTTTGCCGTAAACAGTGAAGTTGCTTGCGGGTTCATCTTTGGCACTGCGGATATTGTATTTCATTCCGACAGCATTTGCAGAGATGACCTCAACGCCTGACGGGATATAAAGTGAGCCGAGCGAATCACAGCTGAAAAAAGCGTATGAGCCGATATAGCTGACAGAATCGGGGATTACAACGTTGTTCAGGCGGCTGCACGAATGAAAGCATTTATCAGAAATTGCCCCGACTGATGAACCGATATTTACATCTTTGAGAGATGTACAGCTCAAAAAACAGGCATCACCAAGGGTTTCAACAGAATCGGGTATTATGATGTATTCAAGTGAAAGACAGCCTGAAAAGGCGTAATCGCCGATAACTGTGACAGAATCAGGTATACTGACGGAGGAGAGGTCTGTTTTGCCGAAAAACGCACGTTTTGCAATTTTATGAGTTCCTTCCCTGATAACAGCATTTTTTCCGCCTGCGTAAAGGATAAATTCATTATTTTTATAGAGAGAGCCGTCAAAAGAACAGTAAATCGGATTTTTCTCGCTTACGTCGATGCATTCAAGCTGCGGACAGGCAGAAAATGCGTATTCACCTATATAGTCGGCAGACGAACCGATATATACATTTTTCAGGTTTCCGCAGTTGCTGAAAGCCTTATCGCCAACAGAAACAATGCTGTCTGGAAGTGTTACGGAATTAAGGCTTTTTTCATTTGCAAAAGCACCTTCCGCAATTGAGGCAACAGGCAGACCGTCTATTGTATCAGGTATCGCAAGTGAACTGCATTCGCCTTTTATTCCTCTGATTTCAACTGAATTGTTGATTATTTCGTAATTGAATGTAAAAGCGGCGGAATCAGCATGGGTATTGACTGTGGGATAAAGTCCGGTAATCAGCAATACGGCGGACAAAACAGCGGCAAACCGTTTCATTGTACACTCTCCCTGCGGCATATTTTTCCGTTTATCATAACCAGAACGGGTTCAGACATAAGTTCAAGCGGATTCACGCCTTTTTTGTAAAGCTGAATGTCAGCGTCCTTACCGGCGGTTATGCTTCCCACTGTATCGTCTATTCCGAGAATTTCGGCAGGATTTATGGTAATGGTTTTGAGTGCCTCGCTGAAACTAAGACCGCCTTTGACTGCTGCCTGTGCTGAAAGCGGAAGGTACTGTATAGGTACGACAGTATGGTCTGTGCAGACAGCGGTTTTCACGTTGTTTTCGTGGAGAACTGCGGCATTTTTCAGGTCAAGGCCACGGAGTTCGGGTTTACAGCGGTCACAGAGAAGCGGGCCGCATATAACAGGAACATTTTCCTCTGCAATGATATCAGCGATTTTGTAGCCCTCTGTGCCGTGGATAATAACGAGGTCAAGGGAAAATTCGGAAGCTATTCTCATGGCTGTACAGATATCGTCGGCACGGTGACAGTGGAAGAAAGCCTTTATTTTACGTTCCATAAGGGGAAGGAGTGCTTCACATTTGATATCGTATTCAGGCGGATCGTAGTTTTCGCTGTCGGAGTAATAGCTGTCCATATCGTGGCTGTAGCGGCGGGCTTTGTAAAGTCCCTCACGGATAGCGGCGGCGATAGCCATACGGGTTATGGGAGTTTCCTCACGTCCGTTGTAGACATTTTTAGGATTTTCGCCAAGTGCGAATTTTATGCCGCATTCCTTGATAAGCATATCGTCAACACGCCTGCCATCGGTTTTGACAGCACATATCGAGCCTCCGCATGGATTTGCACTTCCCGGACTTGAGGCGGCGGCGGTTATTCCTCTCATTCGGGCTTCCTCGAAACAGCGGTCGAAAGGATTGATACCGTCAACAGCACGCATTTGCGGAGTAAAGGGATCGGTAGACTCATTGCAGTCATCGCCTTCAAAGTCAAGACCGTCCTCAATTATTCCGAGGTGCGTATGAGCGTCTATAAAGCCCGGAAGAAGCATACCTCCCTCGGCGTTGATGCTGTCGGCGGGGATATTTTCGGGAGTATCAGAGCCTACGGAAGTTATTTTTCCGTCTTCAACGGTAACATA
>JAZQND010000031.1:0-8795 GCA_045627145.1 Ruminococcus sp.
ACAGCAAAATAAGGATTATTGGTTTAACAACGAAAAGCAGACGTGGGGACGTTTGCAAGGGATTGTTGAAAACCAAAGATAAAAAGTGGGTAAAAAAGATAATTTGTTTACAAAAAGCGAAGCTGACGGGACAAAGGTTCAGCGGAGCAGGCAGGCGTGGGGACGTTTGCAGAGGAAAGGATTTATTTGAATGAAAAGAGCACGGCTGACCAGGGGAAAGTTTGCTGTACAAAAAAATTCAAGGGATTCCTGAAAATGTTCGGGAAACGAAAAAACTCCTGATTATTATTGCAGATGAAATAATTTTTACTTTATATTGATGTAGACCAAATGAAAAAAAGGGGTTACATAATAAAAAGTATCCATTAACTTCAAATGCAAATAATAATCAGGAGTTTTTTATAATCCTATGCTTTTAAGCCATTCTTTTATTTCAGGTGCTTTTTCGGACGGTCTGAACAGCTTTGCATCAACTATTTCACCTTTTCCGTTAAGGTATGGTGAAAGCTTTTCTGCCGTTTTACCAAGTCCGCCGCCGCCTGAAGTGGTGAATATAGCAATTTTTTTGCCAGACCAGTCATAGCCTTTTACGAATGTATTGACAGCATTTGGTGCGGCACTGTACCAAATCGGAAATCCGATAAGAACTGTGTCATAATCATTGAAATTCTCAACAAATCCTTCAATGGGAACGTCTTTTTTGCCAATTTTTTCCTTGTTGCATCTTGCGAGAGGATTTGTCCATTTGATGTCTGCCTCAGAATATGGAATCTGAGGTTTAATTTCGAAAAGTTCAGCATTTGTCTGTTTTGCGATATAACGTGCATATTTTGCTGTTGCACCGCCTACGGAAAAATAAGTTACAAGTGTTTTGCTCATGTGAAAAACCTCCTCAAAGAAAAAATGCACCACACTGAATAATGGTGCTGTTACCATTATTATATCACAGACGAAAAAGTATGTCAATAACGGCGACAGCTTTTTGGTATAATCGTAATTTTTCGGCAAATAATAGTCCTGCAATAAAATTATTGCAATGGAGGATATTTTTATGAAAGCAACAGGAATAGTCAGAAGAATAGACGATCTCGGACGTGTTGTCATTCCAAAGGAAATAAGACGTACTATGCGTATTCGTGAGGGCGACCCGCTTGAGATATACACCAACAGCGAAGGCGAGGTCATATTCAAGAAATACTCAGCAATAAGTGAAATGAGTGAAAATGCGGTATATGTGGCAGAGATAATGTACAAGATAGCCGGTTGTCCGGTTGTTATATTTGACAAAGACCACGTTACAGCATCAGCCGGAGTTTCAAAAAAGGAATTTGCAGAACGCAGAGTGACGGCACAGCTTGAGGAACTCATGGAAAACAGGGGACAGTATTTTTGTCCTGACGGCGGCAGCAACCGATTCTACCCTGCGGAGGGTACTGATAAAACAGCGATAGCGGCAGTACCTATAATAACATCAGGCGACGTATCAGGGGCTGTAGCGTTTCTGACGAGCGAGAAATACAGTGAAGCGACAGATCTTCAAAAAAGTCTGATAAATGCGGCAGCACAGTTTCTTGCAAGGAAGATAGAAGGTTAGCCTTCACAATAAAAGAACGGACACACCGAGTGTGTCCGTTTAATTATAGGCAATACTGCGGCATTTCTGACGAGGTATAGAGAATCAGGAATACTTTTTTAAAGCAGTATTGTCATGATAAATACATTACGGCAAAGGGTCAAGAACGCAAGCATTGATAACGTTTCTTCTGACACTTTCAATGCCGTTTTTGCAGCTGTCTTTTTTGACATAGCCTTCGCTGACAGCGATTATTTCGCCGTCTTTAGCTTTTAAGCGGAAACGAAACTCACCGGCGTTGTCTTTAAATATCTCGAATTTGGGGTGAGCCTGTGATTTAAAGCCGTTTACAGTTTGATCCTCAAGATAAGCAATGGGAGCGTTTTGCAATACACTTTCGATTCCGCCTTTTACAGAAGCAATAGAGTTGAATAGTTCTCCGCCTGTTACGATAATCTGACCGTTTACGGCTTTGAGACCAAAGTTAAAGCCTCTGCTTGTAGATTTGATAATGAATTTTCCCATGATTTCAACACCTTTCTGTAAGAGCTTCTATTGTTGTCTGACCAGTTTCTTTATCTCTGGTTCTGATATTATTATACACGATTTCTTACGAAATGTCAATAGTTTTTATACATTTTTCATAAAAAATTCGATTTTTCTTCAACTATTGCAAAAGTTTGTATTTTATGTTAGAATGGTATTAATATGTTGGACAAAGAGGTTATATATGTCAGGATATTTGTGCTTAATGCGTATTGGTTTCATATCATTATCGGTAAAACAATGAACCGATTCACCTTCTGCACATATTTCACTTGTTTTCTTTTTGACAATGCGGTATGATATATGAAGTGAAACTCCATTGAATTTTGTGATGACGGAATAAACAGAAAATTCCTCATCGAATAATAATGGCTTTTTATACTTACAGTCAACGGAAAGAACTGGCATCATAAGCCCTAAAGCTTCAATATTCTCAAAGGGCATACCTGCCTCCTGCATGAAATGTACCCGTGATTCCTCGAATATTCTGATATAGTTTGAGTGGTGCATGATGCCCATTTTATCTGTTTCATAGTAAAAAACTTTTCTTTCGTAAGGTTTGATATCGTTCATTTTAAGCATTCCTTTCATTTTTGGCGAAAAATTGCACAATATGCCCTTCATCTGATTATGCAGAACGGAGATTTTTTTCCGCTGGTTATACGGCATAAAGTGTTCATCAATAATTATACCATTTGTATCATAAATTGTAAAGCAGATACATATTTTGTTTGATTTTTCGTCAACAGACTCAAGGATGTTTTTTTGTCAGAAAAATTAAAAAAGGACGTGATAATTATTAAAATCAAAAAGATTCTGAGCCGCCTTCTGAGCAGAAATGCGGCTGTAATAATTCTGCTTCTCATGCAGATAGGATTTATTTTTCTCTCTGTCACAACAATCGGTGAAAAATATTATCTAATATATTTTATGCTTGTTGTGCTTGATATTATACTTGCAATATTTATAACAAATAAAAGTGAACCTTCGTCTTATAAACTTTCGTGGCTGATAACGATAAGCGTTTTTCCGCTTCTTGGCGGTGTGGTTTATCTGTTTGTCAAAATGTCGAAGCAGCAGCCCAAGCTTGCTGACAGCCTTTACAGAGAAAAGGCAAGACAGCTTCTTATACAGGACGAGGAAACTGCACTGAAACTGAAGGAAGAATGTCCTGATTCACTTAATCTTTCAAGATATGTAACGAAATTCGGACTGTATCCGCTTTATTTCAACAGTCAGGCCGAGTATTTTCAGCTTGGCGAAATGCAGTTTGAGACTATGAAAGCAGAGCTTGAAAAGGCTGAAAAGTTCATATTTCTTGAATTTTTCATAATAACGAAAGGCAGGATGTTTGATGAACTTTCAGAAATACTTATCCGAAAAGCTAAACAGGGGATAGATGTTCGGCTTATGTATGACGGAATCGGTACAGGAATGCTTAATTCCAAAAAAATATTCGTAAAGCTTTCCGAAAACGGCGTTAAATGCAAGGAATTTAACCCTTTCAGACCTATGCTTTCTTCAATACAGAATAACCGTGACCACCGAAAAATCGTTGTTATAGACGGTAAAACGGCGTTCAGCGGCGGAATAAATCTTGCTGACGAATATATTAATCACATTGAACGTTTCGGACACTGGAAGGATACAGGAATAATGATTCGTGGACAGGCTGTGAGAAATTACACTATCATGTTTCTTTCTCTTTGGGAACCGCTTGGTACGCCCGAAAAGTATTCAATATTCTTTCCTGATATTCCGCCGATAACCAAAAATGACGGCTTCGTTCAGCCGTTTTCAGATTCGCCGCTTGATGATGAACCTGTTGGAAAAAGCGTTTATCTTGAACTTATCAACAATGCCCGTGAATATGTTAATATCACAACTCCCTATCTTATCCTTGATGAGGAAATGACTAATGCACTGCGGTTTGCGGCGAAAAAGGGAGTGAGGGTAAAGATAATCACTCCGCATATTCCGGATAAGTGGTACGTTTACATGATAGCATGGAATAATTATCCTCAGCTTATCGAAAGGGGAGTTGAAATTTATGAATATACTCCGGGATTTATTCATGCCAAAAGTCTTGTTGCCGACGGAAAAACAGCAGTGGTGGGTACTGTGAATTTTGATTACAGAAGCTTTTATCTGCATTTTGAATCGGCAGCAGTTCTGTATAACTGTTCGGTCATAGAAAAAATCAAGGCAGATTTTGACGAAACACTCAGCCTCTCACAGTGTATTACCCTTGACGACTGTCAAAAACGTCCGTTATATATGAAAGCCGCAGGAAGTATTCTTAATATGTTTGCACCTCTGCTATAAAAATATGGGCACCTCTAAAAACTCCTTCTGAGAAAAACAGCTATGCACAGTATCTGCTGCACCTATCTTTTTTCTTACTCAAAATGAAGTTTTAGAGGTGCCCTATAATAATTTTATGCTTGACATTCAGGAAATAATCGTGTATAATAACATTTGAAAATGATTATCAAATTCAAAAAGGAGTACCCCCCGAATGAAGCTTTTCAGAAAATTAACTGCCCTTTCAGCCGCTTTGTTTACCGCTTTTTCTGCGTTTTCATGTGAAAATAAGGATACAGAAAAGAAATCTGACAAAATAAATATCATCTGTACTACATTCTCAGAATACGACTGGACAAGAGAAATTACGCAAAACAGCAATAATGTTAAAGTCACATATCTTCTCGATAACGGCGTAGACCTCCATAACTACCAGCCAAGTGCTGAGGATATCATGAAAATATCAAACTGTGATATGTTTGTATATGTCGGCGGTGAATCAGATAAATGGGTAAATGATACTCTGAAAGAATCTGTAAATAAAAATATGAAGGTAGTGAAACTGCTTGATGTTCTCGGAAGTTCCGCCAAGGAAGAAGAAATAAAAGAGGGCATGGAGGCGGAATCAGAGGAAGAAGATGAAGGCGAAGACGGAGGAATCGAATATGATGAACACGTCTGGCTGTCCTTGAAAAATGCTGAAATATGTTGTGATGCTATCTGTGACGCTGTATGCGAACTTGAACCCGATGACGCTGACGGTTTTATTGCCGCAAATAATAACTATATTGCCAAACTCGATGATCTTGACAGTAAATATACGCAGATGGCGGACGAAGCATCTGTGAAAACCGTCCTTTTTGGTGACCGTTTTCCTTTCCGATACCTCGTTGACGACTACGGTATTGATTACTATGCCGCATTTATCGGCTGTTCCGCTGAAACCGAAGCAAGCTTTGAAACTATCGTTAACCTTGCAAAAAAACTTGATGACCTCGGTCTTGATACCATTTTTACCATTGAAAATTCGGACGATTCACTTGCAAAAGCTATCATAGATAATTCATCAGACAAAAAACGCAGTATTGAATCACTTAATTCAATACAGTCCGTCACCGCTGAAATGGTTGACAGCGGTGTTACCTATATTTCAATTATGGAGGAAAATCTCGAAACTCTCAGGAGGGTTCTTGACTGATATGAGTGAACTGCTTAAATGTGAAAACGTTTCTCTCGGCTATGAGGGAAGTATTGTTACCAAAAACCTCAATTTTACTGTCGGAAACGGCGATTATCTCTGTATTCTCGGTGAAAACGGTTCGGGAAAAAGTACGCTGATAAAGGCTCTGCTTGGACTGAAATCACCTATCAGCGGAGAAATAAGCTTCTGTGGAGAAGTGAAAAAAAACGAAATAGGCTATCTTCCGCAGCAGACTATGGTTCAGAGAGATTTCCCTGCATCTGTCAGGGAAATTGTGCGTTCAGGCTGTGTAAACCGCTGTGGTATACGTCCGTTTTATAATAAAGAAGAAAAAAAGCTTGCCGATGACATGATGAAACGCCTTGAGATAACTCAGCTTGCTAAACACTGCTATCGTGAGCTTTCGGGCGGACAGCAGCAGAGAGTTCTACTTGCAAGAGCATTGTGTGCCGCCAGAAAAATGATTCTTCTTGATGAACCGGTAACAGGTCTTGATCCAAAAGCCGCCAATGAAATGTATGAGCTTATCTACAGCTTGAATAAGAATGACGGAATTACCGTTATCATGGTTTCACATGATATGACCGCCGCCATGAAATATGCTTCACATATCCTGCACATCGGCGGAAAACAGATGTTTTTCGGCAGTAAGGAAAAATATATGGACAGTAAGATAGGTCAGGCATTTCTTTCAATAATGGGAGGTGACGATGATGAGTGATATTATTTCAACTCTCAGGGAATATTTCGCATTTCCCGCCGTTCAGTATGCAATGCTGGTAGGTCTGCTCATAGCTCTTTGCTCGTCACTGCTTGGCGTTACGTTGGTAATGAAGCGTTTTTCCTTCATTGGCGACGGACTTTCTCACGTTGCATTCGGTGCAATGGCTGTTGCAACAGTAGTTGGCGTAACGGATAATATGTTCATCATCATGCCGATAACTGTTATTTCTGCCGTACTTCTCCTGCGAACAGGACAAAATACCCGAATCAAGGGTGATGCCGCCGTTGCTATGATATCTGTCGGAGCTTTGGCTCTCGGATATCTCCTTATGAACCTTGCTCCCAAAAAAGACGGCAGAGCTTCTGCAAATCTTTCCGCAGATGTTTGCAGTACGCTTTTCGGTTCAACTTCTATACTCACGCTCTCCAAAAAAGATGTTATAACCTGTGTTATAATGTCAGTGATAGTGATTGCTGTGTTTATACTGTTTTACAATAAGATATTTGCTGTAACATTTGATGAAAATTTTGCCAAGGCAACGGGCATACGTTCAGACCTTTACAATCTTCTGATTGCTGTTATAATCGCAGTTATTATCGTATTTGCCATGAATTTCGTGGGTTCACTTCTTATTTCGGCACTTGTCATTTTTCCTGCACTTTCGGCAATGCGTATTTTCAAAAGCTTTAAGAGCGTTATAATCTGTTCTGTTATTATTTCTGTATTCTGTGCGGCTTTCGGAATTATTCTGTCAATACTTGTTGGTACGCCTGTCGGCTCAACGATTGTTGTTTCCGATATTGCTGTATTTCTGGTATTTTCACTTATTTCGTTCTGTACAGGGAGGGGCGGAAAATGAAAAAATATTCTTTGATTCTTTTCGCTCTCCTCCTTACGGCTGTGAACTGCTCCTGCGGACAGAAAACTGAAACCACAAAGCCTGATAGTTCGGAAACAACCGAAATTACGTCGTATGATGAAACTCCGCAGACCGAAATCGACTATGATCTGACCACTATGAGCAGTACAATGATTTACAGCACAGTGTCAAATATGATGCTTTATCCTGATGTATATTTAAATAAAAAAATCCGTATTCGCGGCACTTTCAGACCGTTTCACGACGAAGTTACGGGTAATGACTATACGGCTGTAATAATTCCTGACGCAACGGCTTGCTGTGAACAGGGGATTGAGTTTAAACTTGCCGGTGAGCATACCTTTCCTGACGATTATCCGCAGGACGGCGATTTCCTGACCGTTACCGGTACATTCATAACTTACGAAGAAAATGGTCTGACTTATTCACAACTTGCTGAAGCAGAAATGTCAGTTGACAATTTCTGAAAATACAATTTGCAAGGTTTAGTTGTGGGAGAAACAGTAAAAACAACACCGTACAAAGCTTTGTACGGTGTTGCCTTTACTGTTCTATTTTTTTGAGTAATTTACGGTTACGATACCAATGCAGACTAATATCAGTGCAAGGATAAAGCCTGCGTTAAGCTGTTCTGTTTCGTTCAGAACAACAGCTGATATTGCCACTCCGCATACCGGATTCAAAAATCCGAAAACTGAAACTTTGGATACAGGATTATGTTTAAGCAAGACTGCCCATATTGAATACGCTGCCGCTGAAACAAATGCAAGATAAAGAATTGCGGTGGAGTTTACAGTAAAATTGCCGAAGTTTCCGCCGCCAAGCAATCCGATAAACATAAGCACAAGTCCGCCGATAAAAAACTGCCAGCCGCTTAAAAGTATCGGATTTTCACCAACGGCAAACTTTTTCATAAATGCCGAGGAAAAACCGCTTGCAATGGTACAAAGCAGTATCATTCCGTCGCCAATAAAATTGAATGAACCGCCGTTTAACAGTCCGTCGAGATTTATCAGAATTATTCCGGAAAAGCCGATAAGTGAACCCAGTATCTTTCGTGATGTCATTTTTTCAAGTTTCAGAACGTATGCAGAAATGATTATTGCCGTAAACACGTTCATTCCAACCAGCACAGAGGCTTTGACACCGCTTGTATGGGCGAGTCCGATATAATAACAAAAATATTGCAGAATAGTCTGAAAAAAACTTATAATAAGTATTTTCGGGATAGTTTTTCTTTTTGGAAGAAGAACTTTTTTCTCAATAAAACTGCCGATAACAAGAGCCATAATACCTGCCGCTGTAAACCGCAGTCCGCCGAATGCAAGCTGGTCTGCCCATGCGTCATTTTTTATACCAAACAGCTTATAACCTATTTTTACAGACGAAAAAGCACTTCCCCATAATGCACAGCTTATCAGTGCGAGGAGTGCCACAACACTGGTTTTAGTAAGGTTATCCTTTTTATTTTCCATTTTTGCTTCCTTTTCACAGACATTCTGCCTTCCATGATCACAAAAAATGTGACCACGGAAGGCAGTTTAGGGCACCTCTAAAAACCCCTTCT
>JAZQND010000032.1:0-8315 GCA_045627145.1 Ruminococcus sp.
GGTAATTCGCAGAAACTGACATATTTTTCGCTTTCGGTGCATTATAATTATATCAGGAGGCGAATCACATGACAATTTATGCTGATGTTCTTATAGTTTTGAATATTTATGTCAACTACTTCCTTCTCCGTACTACTGCCCGTATTACCCATTCGCCATTAAAAAGTACAAGATGTATAACCGCTTCGTGCTATGGAAGCCTGTTTTCACTAATGATTCTTCTTCCTGAATTTGGTTTTATACTGAATATCCTCATCAAAATTTGTGCGGCAGTGACCATTGTTGCGGCTGCATTCGGAAATCACGGCATAAGGCGGCTTATCGCCAATACTATTACATTTTTTGCTGCTAATTTTATTCTTGCAGGTGTGTTTTTCGGCGTATATTCGTGGTTCAAGCCGAGCTTCATGCATTTCTGCAATTCTTGCTTCTACATAGATTTTTCACTTGTTGTCCTCATTTTTACAACCTGTGGAATGTACTTTGCCGTGTGTATGGTCAGAAGATTTAACGATTGTACGCCTGACGATTACGGTATTTACCGTATAATTATACGATACGGAAAAAATACAGCCTCGATTGACGGGCTTGCCGATACAGGAAATGTCCTTGTTGATTATTTTACAGGCTGTCCTGTAATAGTATGCAGCGAAACGAAATTTGCCGATATTACGGGAAATATTCATAATACTCAAGTTCTGCCGAGTGGGTTCAGGCTGCTCCCTTGCGAAACTGTTTCAGAGAACGGACTTATACCTGTTTTCCGTCCGGACGAAGTTATAATTGAAAACACAGCAAAAGGCTTCAGAAAAAGTGTAGACGTTCTTATAGGGTTCGGAAAAAATTCGGGAGATGCTGTTTTTAACCCGAAACTGCTGAAAAATTAGACAGTTCAAACTGTCGGGAAAAGAGGAGATAAAATGAATATAATCAAAAAAATCAAAGGCATGATACAAAGACTTCTCGTCGGAAACGTCTATTATGTCAACGGTGCTGACACACTTCCGCCTCCGCTTACACATCAGGAGGAGGAGGAGATTTTTGTCAGGCTTGCAAATCATGACCAAACCGCAAGAAACAGCCTGATTATCCATAATCTGCGGCTTGTGGTCTACATAGCAAAAAAATTTGAATCAACAGGAATAGGCATTGAGGATTTGATTTCCATAGGCACTATAGGGCTTATCAAAGCAGTAAATACTTTTTGTCCGACGAAAAATATCAAGCTTGCAACATACGCTTCACGATGCATTGAAAACGAAATACTTATGTTTCTCAGGAAATCTTCACAATATCGCAACGAGCTTTCTATTGACGAACCGCTGAATGTGGATTACGATGGCAATGAACTGCTGCTTTCAGATGTTATAGGAACTGATGACGACATTGTGAATAAGGGAATCGAATCCGAGGCGGAACGTCAGGTTTTGAGAAATGCGGTTTCAGAACTTGGCAAGCGTGAACGTGAAATAATGGAAATGAGGTTCGGACTTATTGACGGAAAAGAAAAAACACAGAAAGAAGTTGCCGATACAATAGGCATCTCGCAGTCTTACATTTCTCGGCTTGAAAAAAAGATAATAAAAAAACTTCGTCTTAAACTTGAAAATGTGATATGAAATCAGCCTCCCAAAAAACGGGAGGCTTTTTTGTATATATTGACATATATTATCTTCATGGCTATATTCATGCTCATGCTATATGGATATTTGACTTTTATATGGACTTGTGATATACTTTAGTCAAGATAAAAAATGTTAATTCGCATGGTAATGTATAACATTTTTACTATTATTTTAGACATTTTTATCATATCATTCTTTTTCTGACATAATCAGCCGCACCGTTTTTCATTTACCCTTATGGGCGGAACGCCGTTCGATTTCTAATGGCCAGCCCAAAAAATACTTATAGAAAGGACTACGAACATGAAAAAGATTTTAAAAATTACAAGAAACATATTCCTTATTCTGGTTGCATTGATTGTTGCTTTCATAGCAGTGGTCTTTGCGGTGAATATGGCTATGCTCTCAAATGAAAAGAAACAGCTTACCTCTGACGGCTTCTGCCGACGTGTTTCAGCGGGCGATATCACTCTTAATGTACCTATTTATGGCAAAGGATTAAACGGTCATAATATAGTTGCAATGTCCGGTTTGGGCGATACGGTTTTTCCGGCTGATATCCGTTCCGTAACAAACGCTTTTGAATCAAAGAATAAGATAGCCGTTGTTGAGCGTCCGGGTTATGGTCTGAGCGATTCAACAGGTCAGAAACAGACCGTTGAATATATCGTTGAAACCTGCCGTCAGGCTCTTGTAAATGCAGGCTGCGATGCTCCATACATCCTCATGCCTTATTCCGTAAGCGGCATTTACGCAACCTACTGGATGAATAATTATCCGGAAGAAATAGAAGGCGTTCTTTATATTGATACTATTTTCCCGGGTTCTATGAGTTACGCAGACCTTGAGAAAATGGCTGAACCCTCTACATTCAATAAAGTGTCGGTATATCTCGACAAATCCGGTCTTCAGAGACTTGTTCTGCCTGCAATGGGCAACAATGAATGGAAAGCAGTTCCGAAGGAATGTATTAATTCGGCTAAAGCCCTCTCTATGAGCAATTCCATGTCAACTGCGAAAATCTCCGAAATCGAACTTCTTACCAAAAACTACGACAAGGTTTTCAAGAGACTTATACCAAACGATATCCCCAAGATTTACGTTACTCCATACATGGATACACTCAGAGAATACGGCGATGCTATGGAATATTCCATTAAGAGAGAAACAGGTGAAAAGGTTATTCTTCAAACCGAGGATATCGAGGATGATTTTGAGAAATATATGAAAAATCAGAAGGAAGATTACCTTGATAAACTTAATGAATATGCAGAAGGAATAGGAAATTGTGAGATAGTAAATATACCCGGCATACATGAAATATACGCTCAAAAGGGTGACGAAGTTGCCGAACAGCTTAAAAAGCTTATCTCCATAATAGATAAGAAGTAATTAAATTATACATTTTCAGGTAATGCCGCACAAAGTTCTTTAACGGATTTTGTGCGGTATTACTGTATTTTAGGGAAATCTATAATTTAATCTGTTTACAGCATTGACACCGCATGGTTAGTATTGTATAATGTTATTACTCGGTTTATTGTATATTTTGTACAATAGTATTTGACAGCAAAAATATGAACTGAATTTTTCATGGAGGGATTAACATGAATCGTAAAAAAACATTTGCATTTGCTATGGCAGCCTGTATTTCGGCATTGAATATGCCGTTTATACCGGGATATGAAAGGGTTAGAACATCGGCTTATGCTGCCGAAACAACTCAAAGCACACAATCGGAAAAAACAGAAGGTGTTATCGGTGATTGCAGCTGGGTTCTTGACGAAACAGGAAAGCTTGTATTCAGCGGAAAAGGTATACTGAATGATTTTAAAATAAATGATTCTGTTTTTTTGGGCAATAAAAATATCAAAGAAGTAGTTATCAGCGATGGAATTACAAAAATCGGAAATTATATGTTCAGAAAATGTGTGAATCTTGAAAAGGTAACCATTGCAGACAGCGTTGAAATAATAGGGGGCGGAGCATTCGAGGAATGCGGCAGTCTTAAAGAAGTTGCTTTACCGAAAAATCTTGAAAAAATCAATGATTCAACTTTCAAAAACTGCACACTTCTCGAAAACATAGAATTGCCCGAAAACCTGAAGGAATTAGGTTCTTATGTATTCAGCGGCTGTGCAAGCCTGAAAGAAATTGACCTGCCTGAAAATCTTGAAGTAATAGGCTGTGGTTTGTTTGCATACTGCAAAGAACTAAATAGTGCTGTAATTCCTGAAAACGCAAAATTTGATTCCAAAGAAGCATTTTACTGCTGTAACTTGCTTGAATCGGTTAAACTGCCGAATAATATGAGTACAATCGGCGAGGGAGCATTCTATGAATGCAACAGCCTTAAAGAATTTGAAATTCCTGAAACTGTCAGAGCCATCTATGAATCAGCCTTCACAGACTGTGATTCCCTTGAAAGTGTTAAACTGAATGAAGGACTTGAAAGTATTTATGAGGACGCTTTCAAACGCTGTTTCAATCTGAAGGAAATCACTTTCCCGAAAAGTCTGAAAAACATCTATACTTCCGCTTTTATGCAGTGCTGTGCATTAAAGGAACTCGTTATTCCTGCAACAGTCACTACGTTAGGCAACAACATTTTCAGCAACTGTACTTCACTTGAAAAAGTCGAAATACAGGGAGAAATGGTTTCGCTTCCTTATTCGATGTTCCATAGCTGTATAGAACTTAAAGAAGTTATTCTTCCCGATACTTTGAGATTTATAGGAGGTCTTGCCTTTGAAGGCTGCTCAAATCTTGAGAAAATAACTCTCCCTGAAAGCGTCGAGGAAATAGGCGAGGAGGCTTTTCAATACAGCGGAATTACCCAGATCACCATTCCCGATAAAGTGAAAACCATCAGCAAATCCGCATTCAGTTTTACTCCGATAAAATATATAAAACTGCCTTCGGAACTGCTTTATATTGAGGAATATGCATTCTGTAACTGTGAGCTTCTTGACTTTATTGACTTCCCTGATAAGCTTTATTCAATAGGTGACTGGGCTTTCCGTGACTGTAAAGGTCTTACAGAAATAAAACTTCCTTCTTCGGTAAATGTTATCGGATACAACGCTTTTATGGACTGTACAAACCTTCAGAAAGCCGTTATTCCTGACATTTCGTATTCATTGTATGTATTTGAAAACTGTCCGCTGGAGGAAGGCATAGAAAAAATCGAAAGCGATTATAAATACGATAAGGAAAAAGTCACAAAAATTGATATACCGTCAACAAGAACGGCTATCAATAAAGGTGAATACAGCGGCTGTCCGAATCTTGAAAAGGTAACTATTCCCGATTCTGTTACATATATAAGTGATATGGCATTCAGTGACTGCCCGAAACTGGAGGAGATCGTCATTCCTGCAAGCGTTGTGAGCATCGGTAAAGACGCTTTCAAAAACTGCACAAGCCTGAAAAAAGTAGTTTTTGAGGAAGGTTTAAGAGAAATCGGAGAATCGGCATTTGAAAGCTGTGCTATAACAGAACTCGATTTACCTGATACCGTTTTCAAAATAGGTAAATCAGCATTTAGTTTTTGCACAAAACTTGAAAGTGTTGTTCTTCCGGATGAACTTGAGGAACTTGCTGAAAGAACTTTCTTTGATACAGGATTGAAAGAACTGACTATTCCTGACGGTATGAGAGTAATAGGCAAATTATGTTTTTGCAGCTGTATACAGCTTGAATCCGCAATACTTCCTGAAAGTATCGAGATGATAGACAATGGAGCATTTTCAATATGCAGCAGTCTTAAATCTATAAAAATGCCTGAAGAATCATTTTTGGGAGATTCCGCTTTCTTATCGTGTTCAGACCTTGAAAGCATTATAGTTCCAAAAGGACTTACCAATCTCGGAAAATCTACATTTCAGGGCTGTACATCATTAAGTGAAGTGGTTCTTCCGGATAGTCTGAATAACATCGGCGAATATGCATTTTCCAGTTGTGAAAGCCTTAAAACAATCACTATACCCGACAAAGTTGAAAATATAGACTATATGGCGTTCAATAACTGCAAGAATCTTGAAACTGTGCTTGGCGGCAGCGGAATAAAAAGTGTCGTAGATAGTGCGTTCCAGTTCTGCCATGCACTCAAATCACTTGAATTCAGCCAGAAAATCGAGGATATAGGAGAATATGTCTTCTGGAAATGTGAGTCTATGGAATCAATTGATCTGTCAAATTTGCTTAATACTGTAAGCAGCAATGCCTTCATCGAATGCACAAATCTTTCGGAGGTAATTCTTGGCGATAAGATTCAAAGTATAGAAGGATCAGCATTTGCACATTGCGAAAGCCTGAAAACCATAACAATTCCCGAAAATGTCACAGACATAAATGATTTCGCATTTTCTTTTACAAAACTTGAAACGATAAAGGGCACAGAAGGCTCTGCTGCTGAAAAATTTGCAAAAGCGAATAAAATTGAATTTATTCCAATTGAAGAAAATGAGGATAAATCTTTCGTCTGGGGCGATTCAAACTGCGACGGAGAGGTAAATATGGCAGATGTTGTAATGATAATGCAGACTATTGCTAATCCAAGCAAATATAAAATGTCGGAACAGGGAAGAAAAAATGCTGACGTTACAGAAGAAAAAGACGGATTGACCAATCTTGACGCACTTTACATACAGAAAAAGCTTCTGGGAATACTATAAAAAACTATCAATTAAGGCAATATTATCGGCACTGTACACAGACGTATGCAGTGCCGATTTTATCCATATCGTATATTTCTTGTGTTTTATTCTGTTTCTGTATATGTTTACGCTGTGAAAATGTGATAATTTTGTGAGAGCAAATTGGCTAAAGTAACGAAAAGCAGTAAAAAATATAGAATATTATACATATAATGTTGAATCAGATGAAAAAATATGGTAAAATATAATTATAGCACAGTTATTGCAAAATGTATATTAATTTTGATATACTGAAAATGTATTATTAAAGGAGATGTATTTTTATGAAACGTAAAAAGATTTTATCAAGCCTCGCCGCCTCTGCATTATGCCTGTCTTCAATACCGCTTTCGGGAGTCCCATTTTCAGCCAATGCCAACTCTGATTCAACACATCATTTATCATGGGAAGGTGCATACTTCACAGAACTTCTTTATTATGCCGAAAATTATACAAACTACTCTGAAAGCTGCACTTATCAGCTCATCGACATTAATTCCGATAACATTCCGGAACTTTTTGTTTCACAGGGCGAGGAGCAGAATTCGGAGCTTTTTATATACAGTTATGATGCGAAATACAATGAAATTTTTCAGGTAGCCGTTATTTCGTCAGCTTACGGCTCTGCTTATTACATTCCGGAAAATAACCATCTTATCATCAAAAGTGAGCGTTCAGGCAGTTACCAGACTGATATCGTGACCTTTGACGGCTATTATCTTAATACAATAGCAACTTTGGAAGATTCAAGTGCCTTAGCTTCTGAAATTACCGATTTCTACGGATTAAAATTTAATGGTGATATTATCACGGAATCAGAGTATGATTCGCTGATGGAAGAATACACCAAAGGTGCAGTTTCCGGTATAGGCAGAGAAAATTCATTTGGTGACATTTATTTTGAAAAAGATAATATTGTCTATGCACAGTTTTTTGATTATGTGGCAGTATATGACCTTGTTGACAGAACTGCCGTTTCAGTTACTATTCCTGCGGAGGTAAACGGTATGCCCATAAAGGGAATAGCTGATTATTGCTTTTATGATTGTGAGAACCTTGAAAATATATCTGTCAGCGAGTCCAATGAATATATGAGCAGTGAAAACGGTATACTTTATAACAAGGATAAAACCGTTCTTATGTCTTTCCCGATAGCAAAATCAATTCCGAATTTCAATGTTCCTTCAGGTGTCAGGGAACTTTATCAGGCTTCGTTTATCAAATGCAGGGGGATAGAAAATGTAGTGCTTCCTGAAAGTCTTGATATAGTTTGCGGATTTGCTTTTTATTGCTGTCCGAATCTCAAATCTGTTAAATTCCTTAACCCTGATTGTGATATCTTTGAATACTGGGATTCTGAATACTTATCAACTATTTGTAACACCTATAACGAAGAAGATGATATATGTACCTATAACGGCAGTATAATTTGTTACGAGGATACTACAGCCTCCGAATATGTATCAGTATTCGGGCTTAAAATGGAATCACTCGGAACTGCTGTACGGCTCGGCGACGTAAACAACGACAGAATGATAGATGCAATGGACGCTTCTGCTATACTTACAGAATATGCGGTAACTTCAACAGGCAAGCCTTCAACTTTCAATGATGACCAGCGAAAGGCGGCAGATGTCAACTCTGACAGTCAGCTTGACGCAAGAGATGCTTCACTGGTTCTGACTTATTATGTATACACATCTACAGGACATAATATCAAACTTGCAGATTTCGTATAGGCAACACCGCACAAAGATTGTGCGGCAGAAACGCAGTTAGATTTTTCGTCAGATTGTACAGAAATTTTGCAGGCATACTGCCGTATGGCAAAGAATTTCTGTGCAAGATGACGGAAAAGATACAAGTTTATGACGTACAAAGTCGTCAGACGTGCTTTGTGCGGTGTTGCCTTAGGTTCTGTCAAAGGATACGGTGCAGACTGATATTTATATAAACTCAAAAGTGAAAGACATAAAGCATATACTTTACCTTG
>JAZQND010000033.1:0-5980 GCA_045627145.1 Ruminococcus sp.
TGGCTCACAGAACGACATGGCTACGATCCGACTTGGAGTATCAGAGAAGCATGAAAGGTTGATACAGTCGTTCCAGTCAGCTCTCATAGCAAGCGGCAGACCGTGAGGACCGAGGTTATTAACAATGTGATAGAATGAAACATTGAGGTGCTCAAGCATAGTCTGAGCCTTGCCCATGTCATTGTCGTAAGGAACCATTTCATCGAGGAGAGCCCAGTCGCCTGTTTCCTTGATGTAGGAAGCAACTGAAAGAATGAGCCAAAGCGGATCGTCAGAGAAATCGCCGCCGATATCAGCGTTGCCCTTCTTGGTAAGAGGCTGATACTGGTGATAGCATCCGCCGTCAGGGAACTGAGTTGAAGCGATGTCGATGATTCTCTCTCTTGCTCTGTCAGGAATTTGGTGAACGAAACCGAGAACGTCCTGATTTGAATCTCTGAAGCCCATGCCACGACCGATACCGCTTTCAAAGTATGAAGCAGAACGTGAAAGGTTGAATGTAACCATACACTGATACTGATTCCAGATATTTACCATACGGTTAACCTTTTCATCAGGTGTATTGACATTGAGTATACCAAGAAGCTCGTCCCATGTTGCTTTAAGTTCAGCAAGACCGGCAGCAACTTTTTCAGGAGTATTGAACTTCTCCATCATAGCGAGAGCCTTTACCTTATTGATTGTTTTGCCGTCAGCCTCAAACTTTTCGGCAACAGGCATTTCAACGTAGCCGAGAATAAAGATAAGAGTTTTTGATTCGCCCGGAGCGAGAGTGATTTCCTTATAGTGGGAAGCGATAGGAGACCAGCCGTCAGCGAATGAATTGCTTGCCTTGCCTGCCTCAACTACCTGTGGATTATTGAAGCCGTTATAAAGACCGATAAATGAATCTCTGTCTGTATCGTAGCCGTCGATAGAATCATTTACGGTATAGAAAGCGAAGTGGTTACGTCTGTCTCTGTATTCAGTCTTGTGATAAATAGTAGAACCGGAAATTTCAACACGGCCTGTAGAGAAGTTTCTCTGGAAGTTGGTGCAGTCGTCCTGAGCGTCCCATAAGCACCATTCAGCGAAAGAGAAGAACTTAAAGGTTTTGGAGGAGCTGCCCTCGTTTGTGAGAACTACCTGCTGAACTTCGCCGTCGTAATTCTGAGGAACGAAGAAAGTAGCTTCAGCCTTGAGGTCATTTTTCTTACCTGTGATAACGGTATAGCCCATACCGTGACGGCACTCATATGAATCGAGTTCTGTTTTAACAGGTGACCAGCCTGGATTCCAGATAGTGCCGTTATCGTTGATATAGAAATAACGTCCGCCCATATCAATCGGAACGTTATTATAACGATAACGTGTAATTCTTCTGAGACGGGCATCCTTATAGAAAGAGTAACCGCCGGCAGTGTTTGAAATAAGAGAGAAGAATCCCTGAGTACCGAGGTAATTTATCCAAGGGTAAGGGGTTCTTGGGGAATTGATAACATATTCCTTATTAATGTCGTCAAAGTAACCGAACTTCATAATATTTCTCCTTAAATTAATATTGTATCAAAAACGGGTATGATACACCGTATTTCATTTATTATACCATATAATACAAAATAATACAATAGATAACAGAAAAATAAAGATGTATTATTTTTTTGCACTATTTTGTACACATTCAACAAAAACGGTTGAAAACAAGCGAAAACGGCATTGCAATTGTGCGGATTTATTGCTTGTTTGGTTAAAATAATATTTTGCAAGTATATAAAAATTCCCTGTTTCAAGGCGAAACAGGGAATTGAACGACTTTTTCGATAAACTGCAAATCAGTCTTTTGAGCTTGGGAGCTTTGTGAAGAATCTCTGGTGAGTTTCAAAGGTATCGCCGGGTTTAACTTCGGTATAACCTGTGATATCTCTGTCAAGAGAGAGGTTTGGAGCATCTATCATAGCTGTCATTGGTTCCGGACAGAAATAGTGGTTGAAACCTCTGTCATTCCAAATTATCCAGAATTTATAATCATCAGAAACTTCATAGCATATCTTCTTGCCGCTTGCAGCATCTTCAGCGATTATGCCGTGGAACTTTTCGCCGTCAAGTTCGCAGGTTTCACCGACATACATATCGTTATCGCAGACCTGAAGAACAGGACATTTAGCACCGTTTTTGTATTCAAGGTCATACATAGTGAGAGACTTCAGGCGTTCGGTTGGCAGACATCTGTTATTAAGCTCACATTTTTTGCTTATCGGAACAGTAAGACGGATATCCTCCTCTTTACCGCCGTCAACGAAAGGAGAGTTGATAGTTGTGTGTGAAGCGAGGGACATAGGGAGTGCAACATTAGAACTATTGATAAATCTGATATTCTGTTCAAGTCCCTGTTCAGAAAGAGTGAAGGTGTATTCGGCAGTGAATTTTACAGGAAGATAGCTGAAAAATTCATCATTTTCGTCGTAAACGTATCTGGTTTTAACCCATACGCAGTTGCTGTCAGCATTGTGTTCAACAAGTTCATGAGGTCTTTTATGGATAAAGCCGTGAATATGATTATTGAACGGGATACCCTCATTTATAGGGAGATTATATACAGCATCGGAAGCTTTCAAAACTCCGTTTGCGAAACGGTTTGGGAGATAGAGTGTAGGCAGTCCCCAGACTTCGGGAGATTGCTTGATGGTATCGGCATCATTATCAGGATTGAAGCGGAAGAACTCCATTCCGTTATTATTATCTCTGAGGCGGATAACATTTGAACCTATTTCGTAAGCTATCCAGGCTTCATAGCCGCCTGCGGTAAGCTTAACGCAGTTAATTCCGTTGTAATTGAAAAGCTCAGTTGAATTATTCATAATATTTCATTCCTTCCAAAAAAGTCGTTATAAAAATCAGTATTGTCTTGAAGCAATTGCATTTGGAATGCTATTCAAGAGAAAGTTGTCAGTCTATTCTGTTTTCCATGTCCGTATACTCACGCATAGGCGAAATTGCCTTATATGCGGGACGGATTATCTTATTGGAGTTTATAAGCTCTTCAATACGGTGAGCAGACCAGCCTGCAATTCTTGCTGTAGCAAACAGCGGAGTAAAAAGTTCATCGGGTATACCGAGCATTCTGTAAACAAAGCCGCTGTAGAAATCGACATTTGCACAAACGCCTTTATATATCCTGCGTTCTTCAGCGATGACCTGAGGAGCGAGTTTTTCAACCAGAGAATAAAGTTTGAATTCATCAGCTCTGCCTTTTTCGGCGGAGAGTTTTTCGACGAAATGTTTAAAAACTTTAGCTCTGGGATCTGAATGTGAGTAAACAGCGTGTCCCATGCCATAGATAAGACCTGCCTTATCGAAGGCTTCTTTATTGAGGAGGCGTTTGAGGTAACCTTTTACCTCCTCCTCATCTTCCCAGTTTCCGACATTGGCTTTCAAATCCTCGAACATCATGGCGACCTTGATATTCGCACCGCCGTGTTTCGGACCTTTCAGAGAACCGAGAGCAGCGGCAATAGCGGAATAGGTATCAGTTCCTGAAGAAGAAACCACATGAACTGTGAAAGTTGAGTTATTTCCGCCGCCGTGTTCAGCATGGAGAACGAGGGCTAAATCAAGGATACGGGCTTCGAGTTCGGAATAATGCTTATTCGGACGAAGCATATAGAGAAGATTTTCTGCAATTGAGAGGTCAGGGTGAGGATCATGAATGAAAAGACTTCCGCCCTGACTGGAATATTTATAGGCGTTATAGCCATAAACTGCGAGCAGAGGGAACAGTGTTGTAAGCTGTATACACTGTCTCAGAACGTTGGGAATAGATATATCGTTTGCCTTATCGTCGTAGGAATAAAGGGCAAGAACGCTTTTGGCGAGTGAATTCATCATGTTGTCGCTTGGGGCTTTCATGATGATATCACGGGTAAAAGCGGGAGGAAGGGTACGGTATTCGGCAAGAATCTTCTTGAAATCAGAAAGCTCTGATTCAGACGGCATATTGCCGAAAAGAAGGAGAAAGACAGTTTCCTCGAAGCCGAAGCGTTTTTCTTTTATGAAGCCTGAAACGATATCCTCAACGTCGATTCCTCTGTAATAAAGCTTACCGTCGCCGTTTCCGGGCATACCGTCGCCGGTATTCAGCACGTTAATAGTGCTGATATTGGTAAGACCTGCGACAACGCCATTGCCGTTAACGTCACGCAAACCACGCTTAACGTCGTATTGCGTATAGAGTTTTGGATTGATTCTATATCCATCCACGGCTTTTTCGGCGAGCTTTTCGATTTCGGGCATCATATCAGAGAAACCGAGCTTATTCAATATCTTCATTCCTTTCCAAGTTGATCTGCAAACGGGAAAAAGCGTAGAAAAAACGCTTCATTTCCCTGAAATCACAAGGAAAACGACGAACATATTATTCCCGACAATTATATACATTACAATTATACTTTATTTTTACAGCTTTGTCAAGGGTTGAGGTACTGACTTTGTTGAGAAAAATGCTATAAAAATTTCAAGTTGAAGCTACTGAATATTAGTGCATAATGCTCAATGCACGGAAAGTGACGTATCTTGTCATAAAAAATGAGTTTTTAGTTTTAACTTTAAAAAAGCCTTGACAAACAAGTGGGTTTAAAGTATAATTACTATGAAAATCAAATGAATAGGGGAGAAATTTATGTTTAAAATAAAGTCTGAAATGTTTGAAGAATCGTCAAAATCACACGCTTCACCCAAGCTTTACTGGCAGATACTGATTTTTCTTATCGTGTTTTTGTTAATAGGAGTCTGTGAGGGAATTATTCCCGGAATTGCATCGTATAAGCCGCTTCTTGCTGAAGTATCAAGGCTTTCTGATGAAGGCGTTACGAATATTTCTAATCTTGAATATATCAGGCTCACCCAAAAGGTCATGTCTGAACCCGATTTAATGCGTATATCGTTGATTTCTACGGTTTTCGGCACGCTTATCAGTATGTTTTATTGCAGATGCGGAGAAATGCGTTCATTAAAGTCAATGGGAGTAAAAAAGAAAAAATGCATTCAGCATTATTTTCTCGGACTTTTAGTTGGTTTTCTGCTTATATCGCTGGTTGTACTTACAAGTGCGGCGGTTGGTGCAGAAAAAATGGTTCTTTGCAAAAATATTGATTTTCAGGAATTGGCATTGTTCATTCCGTGCTGGTTTTTGCAGGGAATGAGCGAGGAATTTATATTCCGTGGATACCTTATGAATACGGTTGGCGGCAAACATTCCCCTGAAATTGCGATTGCAGTAAGTGCTGCGGCATTTTCACTTGCTCATGCTGCAAACCCGGGATTCAATCTTTTTGTATTTTTTAATCTTGCACTTTTCGGCGTGTTTATGGGACTTTATATGCTGATATTTGACGATATCTGGGGTGCTTGTGCGATACATTCAATATGGAACTGTGTTCAGGGCAACTTTTACGGTATCAGCGTAAGCGGTACAGGTTCATTTGAAACTGTTTTCAGAACAACTCCTTCTTCTGATATAAAGCTGTTTACAGGCGGAGATTTCGGAATTGAAGGCAGTATTTTCACAACAATATTTCTTTTGGCTGCTTCGGCAGTGGCAGTAATATTCATTAAAAAGAAAAATGCTTCTGCGGAAGAAAAAGCAAAGGCAGAACAGCCATAAAAACAAATCAGCGTACCTGAAAATTATCGGGTACGCTTTTTTTAACGTTGCCAAAAGACAAAGTAAATAATCAAATGCATTAAGGGCACCTCTAAAAACCCGTTTTGAGTAAGAAAAGCAGATAGGTACAGTAGATACAAGAAAAGCGATCGAAGGCGTGCTTTCGCACTACGAGAGGGCTTGACGCAGCAGATGCTGTGCATAGATGCTTTTTCTCAGAAGGGGTTTTTAGAGGTGCCCTATTGTTTTTTAAGACGGTAGCCTATACCCCAAACAGTTTCTATGTACTCTGTATCGGGATTGCACTCTTTAAGCTTTTTTCTCAGCTTGCTTATGTGAACG
>JAZQND010000034.1:0-41629 GCA_045627145.1 Ruminococcus sp.
CATCTTCGCAAGGGTGTTGCCTACGATGGGCTCATACCCTGCTACCCTTGCACAGTCCTTCACGATGGATTTCGCCTTCATGGTGCCTAATGTCTGTATCTTGCAGAACTTGTCGAGACCGTTCCTCTCTGCCTCGTAGCGTACCACATCGTCCTTATATGCGTAGTCGTAATCCACATCTATATCGGGCATGGATACCCTTTCGGGATTGAGGAACCTCTCGAAGATGAGACCGTAGCGTAAGGGCTCGATATCCGTGATGCCGAGGCAGTAGTTCATGCATGAGCCTGCACCGGAACCACGACCTACGCCTACGAGGATGCCGTTCCCTTTAGCCCACGATACCGTAGCCCTTGTATCAAGGAAATACTCCGCAAACCCCATCTGCTTTATGACTGAAAGCTCATATTCAAGCCTTTTTCCTGCTTCTTCCCTGTACTTATGTCCTTCGGGATAGCGTACCTCATATCCCTTCCAAGCCTCGTCTGAAAGGAAGCCGAAATAATCATCGCCATAGGATGCAGGGATTATGACCTTCGGCATCCTGTATCCGTCCGATACGAATTCAAAATCACACTTATCGGCAATCTCTTCCGTCACATCGAAGGCTTCGGGTATCGAGGGGAAGAGCTCACGCATCTCCTTCTCCGTCTTCACCGAGTAGTCGCCTTCGTATATCATGCGGTTCTTGTCGGTCATCTTCTTTCCGGTCTGTATGCACATGAGCCAGTCGTGTGCCTCTCCATCCTCACTGTTAAGGTAGTGGCAGTCATTCGTGCATACGAGCTTAACGCCTGTGGTCTTCGAATACCGCATGAGCTCTTCGGCTACAATCATCTCTTCCTTTATCCCGTGGTTCTGTATCTCAAGATAGAAGTCCTCCCCGAAGAGGTTCCTGTACCAGAGTATGTCCCCGGCTATCTTATCCGTATCGCCGGAATCAAGTATGTCACGGGGAATCCTTCCTGCAAGGCATGCGGAAAGGCATATCAGACCTTCGTGGTACTTCGTAAGGAGCTCCCTGTCAATCCTCGGTTTATAATAGAAGCCTTCCGTGTTGGACTTCGTTACGAGATGGCAGAGGTTCTCATATCCCTTTGCGTTCTTGACGAGAAGCACGAGATGGAAGTAAGGCTTCTCTGAAGGCTCGCCCTTCTTCTTTTTCTTTGCGTCCTTATCGAAGCGTGATGAGGGTGCCTCATATACCTCACAGCCTAAAATAGGCTTTATGCCCTGCTTCTTGCATTCGTTATAGAACAGGGGAAGCCCGTAGCAGGTTCCGTGGTCTGTTATGGCTATAGCCTTCTGACCGTCAGCCTTCACCTTTGCTATCATAGGCTTGAGCATGTTCATCCCGTCAAGGAGTGAATATATCGTATGTGTATGTAAATGAACAAATCCCATATCAGTTTTCCTTTCTCTATTCCCTGTATTTTGCCTGATATTCCCTGCGGTACTTGTCCCTGAAGTAATCAAGGTACATTACGGAAGCACTGTCAGGCTTTGCTTCCCTGAACGCTTTTTCCTTTATATCCTTTTTCTCTGCTGACAGCTCTCCTGTATCGAGGAAGGTCTCCATTGTTGAGAAACGGTGCCTGCAGGAACAGCACTCACGCCGTCTCACGATACTCCCGTATTTCTTCCGTGAGTCCTTCACCACTGTCCCCTTACCGCATACGGGGCACCTCATAAGCTCCCCTTCCCGGGCTGTGATTCAAGGATTTTCCTTATCCTCTTCTTCGCCTCCGTCCATCTGAGGTCTGCGATAATCGTGCGGGGCACCAGAAGGCTTTTCTCATTATCATAGATATGGATTGTCACCTTGTCCTTCTCGTAAGACCCGATACTGCCATAGAATACCGATACCGCCATGTCACCGGTCTCAAAGATTGCCACTGCGAGCGTCTTGAAAAGGCTGTGCCTTAAAGTCCTGTGGATATTTGCCATCACCTTCCCGCACATCTTCCTGTACTCTTCATCCTTTGAAATGAACAGCTCCCTGCCGAATGAGGATTTTTCCTCTGCCGTTATGTGACCTACCTTTCCTTCGAGGTCGTATTTCAGTACCACATTCACAATGTCTATCTTCTCAATCTGTTCTTCCATAAGCTTATCCCTTTCTGCTGAAAAATCATATTTTATGTACTATATATAGTATATCACAAATTCACGAATCTGTATACAGTTAAGGAATGTGATTATCGGACTGAAAGCTGTCATTTTGTGATTGCAGGATAAAAAATAAGGACTGGAGTCCAGCCCTTATCTTCGTATTCAGGATTCATAGTCGGTTTAAGCATTCTTAATTCTGAATTGAACTGTATTCGTCTACCCTCACCACATCCGAGAAGGCTTCCATAAGCCTTTCATCATGGGATACTACCACGAGTATCTTACCCTTTGTCGAAGAGAACAGGTCAGAGAGCACCTCCCTGCCTATCTCATAGTTGAGGTTGCCCGTAGGCTCATCCGCAAGCAGGATGTCCGGGTCTGTGGCAAGTGCCCTTGCTATCGCCACCCTCTGCTTCTGACCGCCTGAAAGATGGGATACGGTTGAGTGCTTCTTATTGCGGATTCCCATCCTTTCAAGCACATCGTCCACCTTTCCCGGCTCAAGCTTCTTCTCAAGCTCAAGGATACGGATGTTGTCCTCTACCGTCATGGCTTCCAAGAGCTTATAGTCCTGATATATGTAGCCTATGTTCCCTATCCTGTACCTATCCCTCTCCTTCGGCTTCAAGCCGTAGAGGTCGGTGCCGTTCATGATGACCTTTCCTTCGGTAGGTTCGAGTATCCCCGACATCATGTTGAGAAGGGTGGACTTACCGCATCCCGATTCACCGAGGAGAAGGTGCGTGTTCCTTTCCCCGGACTCAAAGGTCATATCCTCATAACGGACTGTCAGCCCGTCCTCAAAGGTCTTTACAAGACCTACGCATTCAATCTTTTTATCCATATTGTATATCTCCTATACCTCAAACGAATTTATCCAGTCACAGAAAGCACTGTAGTATGCATCGAAATCCTTGGAGAACGCATCCCCGTCATTGAGCCTGAACTTCACGCCTTCCGTACCGATATCCTCAAAATACCCTTCCTCGTAGGTATACGCCTCATCGTCCAGTGCCTTATATCCCCTTTCCGTAAGTGCTTCCGTATCCTTTACGACTGCCTTCACCGTATCAAGGGAACCGTCAGCATTGAGGCTGTCTATCTTGTCCATAAGGCTTCCATAGAAGGTATATCTGTCTATACCGTACATTTCCGTGACGGCATTCTCCACATCCCCGGGGAACATATATGTACCCTCATAGAACTCACCTGTCGTCTCATCTTTGAAGGAAGAACAGAAGTATTCCGTCCACCCCGTCACGAGGTAGGCATAGTCGAACATCATATAGAGGTCGTCTATCAGCCCCGAATCGGCTATCCTCTGGTATCTGTCCATATCGGCATTATCCCTGATTATCGTATAATCCGCATCGACAAGCTTATAGGCGAACTCATAGCCGTAATTATCGGTGAAGTTACCGTCCTTACAGAAATCGAGCGTTCCCGTGACCTTCACTGCCTGTGTGGTAAAGGAAAAGGTCTCACCCTTCTTCGGGTATACCTCAAGGGTATTCGCAAGCTCCGAGGTGTTGGGTACACAGAACGGACAGCTTTGATAGGGAAGGTTCATAAGGAATATGAAGCTTCCGTCAGCAGGGGAACTCGTGGCAAGATACCCGTTTATCGTTACCTTTTCCCCGTCAAGCTTCCTTAACTCGTCAACGGATACCGTATCCTTAAAGGAAAGCTTCAGGGGGCTTGAATCATTCCTCACCGTGGATTTTACGGGTACTTCCGGTGCTTCTGCCCTGCCACAGCCTGTGAGCATGAGCATAAGAACCATACATAATATCATAATCTTCTTCATTCTGCACTCTTTCCCGACATATAAGCCGTACATATCATTGTAGGTACTACCGAGATAAGGAATACCCCGGCAAGTATGAGGGGCTCCAAGGGATATACCTTCATCCTGTCAAGCACCACGCCCATATCGGCTACATAGCCTGACATAAGGGTCAGGGACGCATGGGAAAGGATGAAAGCAAGGATACAGGATAAAAGTCCCGAAATCCCGTTCTGTATGAGGTAGAGCGTGTTTATCTTCCTTAAGGATACGCCTATGAGCCTCATAAGGGTTATCTCCTTCTTCGCATAGAACATATTGAGCAGTGTGATTATGCTGATTACCAGTATGTTCATAATCAGTATGACCGCAGAGAGCACATAGACGATGTATTTCGTCCTGTCGGTATCAGAAAGGATATCCCTTACTGCCGACATGGGCTCTACTGCCTGTAAAGTCCAAGAACAGCCGTCATCATCTGCTATGACCTTCCCATCGTATTCATTCCGGAGCGTCATGGCAAAGGACGGATTTAAGGTCTTTACGCAGAACGCACAGACCATATTTTCCCCGCCTTCACATTCCGTACCGTCTTCGTGGGTATGCCCTTCCTCACCGTGCAAGTCCCATATGGACTTAAGCTGGGTGAATACCGTGGTATCATAGACTGTATGCGTTTCCTTCAGTATGCCCGTTATGACGAACTCCTCGGAATGCTCCTCTGAAGCCGAATGCGAGGTATGAACCCTGTCCCCTACCTTCAGGTCACAGGTCTTCGCTACCGTGCTTCCTACCACCATCTCAAGGCTTCCGGAGGAGGAGAATACCTCACCTTCCTTAAGCGTCTTTCCTTCGAGATATTCCGGTACGGTTCCTGCCATAGGATACCCGTTATACGAATCTGCCATTGCGAAGGGTATGACTTCCCTTACCCTTGAATCCTTCTTAAGGTCAGTGATTATATCATAGGGTATCGTCCCGCAGGGCTTGTCAGTGAAGTACATCGTGTTCATGACGAGCTGTGTGGACGAGCCCGTGTTTCCGATTATCACTGAATAATAGCCTGCGGTATCCGTGATGCCGTCAGAGACCTGTGTGCTCACATTATAGGCAAGGAGTGCGACTGTGGAGCTTACCGTTATGGAAAGAACGATAAGGGCGGTCTGAACCTTCCTCGTGAGCAGGTTCCTCAATGAAAACCTTAACATTTCTTTTACCTCTTTCTTATTGTATTAAGCCGATAACCCCGGCTCCTTACTGATATTATACCCCGTAATCCGATTCCTGTATATAGTTAACCGTACTATATATTGTGTTTTTTATGTGAAAAAAGACGGTGCCGTATAAGCACCGCCCTTTCGGATATAATCTGCCTGTTATAATCGTCTTCCATATTGTAAACAGTTAACGCTCCATCTCCGAATAATCCTCATCGCAGTACCCGTCATCATGGGACATCGCATATATGTATCCGAAGTCCGAGCAGTAACGGCTGTCCGGGGGATAGGTCGCAACCTCTGCATACCCGTCCTTCACCAGTATCCCGTTGAGCATCTTCGTGGCTATCTCCGTCACGGAGTCCTTATCGTCCGGTACTTCGAGCCAGACATAGCGTAAGAGCCTCCCGTAACGGTCAGTATCCGAGGTATCCTTCTGAAGGTATACCGTCTGTCCTGCCGTGAGAAGCGATTTGGTATAGTCAGAAGCAGTCCTTCCTGCTTCCGTATTCTCCTTGCCTGTCCTGTCAAGGTATTCCTGTGAAGCTACGGATTCGGGTGTGTCAATCCCGATGAGCCTTACCTTCTTTTCCTCGTTATTTATCTCTACGACAATGGTATCGCCGTCCACTACCCTTACGACCCTTGCAGATACGAACTCCGCATTTATGCCCATTTCCTCCTTTACGGAGGCTTCAAGCCCGTTCCCCGTCTCGAAAAGGTCTGTGAGGATGTTCTCTATCTCGTCATCGGATACATCCTTCCCGTCAATCTCCTCTGCGAAGTCATTGAGGATATTGAAGGTATTGAAGGTGTCCTTGAGCGAGTCCGTCATCTTATCTATATACTGCTGTTCGTTTTCAGGTATCCTGAAATCAAACGAACAGGCTGTCAGTGTCACCGGGGCTAATGCGAACAGTGACACTGCTATGGTTTTCTGAAGTCTGTTCATCATTCTCCTATCTTTCAGGCTCTTCAAGCTCTTCCTCAAGTGCCTGTATCTCATCTGCCATCCTGCCGTTGTTCTTTTCCATATCCGATATGGCTCTTGAGAGCTCCCCGGTAAAGGCATCGGCTATCCTTGAATAAAGTCCATCGGCAGTGAGGTTCTCCCCGTATGCGGATTTCTTCAGTATGGTAGAGAGATTGTCCATATCATCCTTAACGGAATCCATCGAATAAGGGTTCTTTCCTTCCCTTTTCCTGTTATCATAGTCAGCATCGAAGACAATCCTCAAGCCGTACCCGTCATAGCGTTTCTCTGCTTTCAGGTGGTATGTCACGGGTCTTGCGTACTCTATCCTCACCGTTGTATCAAGGGTTCCGTACTTTCCTGTCTGCTCAAGCTTATATATGGTCTCGGCAAGCGGGCTTACCTTCTCCTCGAAGAGCCTTACCTTGCAGGCATCGAGTTCCTTCTTCCTTGCTTCGAGGTCTGCCTTCTCCTTCGCAAGCCCTTCCATCCTTTCGGACATCTCTGCAAGCTTCCTTAAGACCGTTTCCTCATAGGTAGGTACGGGCACAGGGTCTGTGACGGGGATGGGGATGTCCTCATCGATATCCTCGTCATAGTCCCCTTCATCATATCCGTCATCATAGTCCTCTGTGTATTCCTCATCGCAATCTTCCTCAATGGTCTTTGAGGCTTCCTTCTCGAATTCGGCTTCTGCCTTTATCTCTTCGTACCTGTCCTCTATCTTCTTTAAGAGCTCTTCCGAGATATCGGCATTGAGTGCCTTAATCTTCGCTTCAAGCTCTTCCCAAGTCTTTATGGGTTCCTTCTCGCCTTCGAGGGTTATCTCGAAGTCATCATTCACCCTGAACATGGTATCAAGGTCAATATATCTCCTGTCGTTGCCGAAGTTGACATATTCAAGGCTGTTGAATGTATAGCCGTTGAAATTCTCCGGTACGGCATCCATGAGCACCCAGTTATGCCTTGACAGTGCAGAGATAGACATCACATAATCGTCATCGTGCTTAAAGGCTTCTTCCTTCACCGCATTCTCAAGGTATGCCTTCGAGGTGTTCGTGAGCTTAAGGTCTACTGCCTTCATTGCTATCTCGGCGTAGCAGAGTGCCTTCGTGAGCCCGTCAAAGACCTTTATCTCCTTGCCCGTGTCCTTACGGTACGCTTCAGCGAACCTGTCAAGGTCAGGTGTCCAGTCGCCCAGCTCCCTGCCCTTTGACTTCTGTACCATATTGAGGTCTATGAGGTTGTCGTTGCCGTAGGAGAGGTTCTGCTTCTCCATATAGTGCTTCTGGAAGTAGTTGCCGTTGGTGAGCACCACGGTATCAGGGGTGGTGTACTCCTCCATGAACTTCGTAATGCCGACCTGAAGCTCATAATCGTTCAAGCCTTCGCCGGACTTCTGCCATCTGTCTCTGTCGATGCCCTGTAAGGACAGCCTCTCGGAAAGCTTCGGGGCACTGTTCAGTTCCCGTACCTTATCCTCAAGGCGGGACTTCACATATTCCGTGCAGGCATCCGACTCCCTGTAGATATCCGGCGTTTCCCCGATATCCTTCCTCAAGGTCTCAAGGTCGTCGTTCAGGGCTTTGAGGTTCGCTTCCTCTGTCTCAATCTTTAATGTCCTGTTGTTCTTCCTTGCAGTCTCAAGCCTGCCCTCACAGTTCCTTATCTGCCTTTTGACATCCGATATGAGGCTGTAGGCATACTCCTCTTCAAGGAGCGTGGTCGCATTCTTCGAGGTAGGCATTTCCCTTGAGCTTATCGTATCGAGCACCTTTTTATCGGCTTTTGCGAGCATGAAGATTTTGTCCTGAAGCCTGTACTGTCCGTCCTCGTACTTATAAGCTACAAGTGCTACCTGTGTTATGCGGTTGTCGTTACCGTTCATAACGCCCGTGGTTTCAATGTCTGATACTATGAAGGGCTTATGGTCGTCCCTTATGTCAGACATCAGTTTCTCATAGTTTGTCATATCTTCTCCTTTATCCTTAACGGCAGTCATAGCCGTCAGTTCCGTATCCGTCCCTGTCTTCACTTAAGATATACAGCCCATCGGGGTCGTATTCCTTCCTTACGGGCTCTTCCTTCTCTTTCCCGAACAGCTTTTCAAAGGAATTCTCCCTTAAGAACCGGACGGTTTCGGAAGCGTTCCTGAAGGCAGGCGAGTCAAAGCCGTACCTTGTGCCGATATCCTTGAGCCTTCCGTCAAAGCCTACCGTATTCCCGTACTTATCTACCGACATGTCGGCTTCCTGCAGGAGATAGAGCATGGGTGTCATGCCCCTGTACTGTATCCCATTGCCATGTATTTCCTGTACCTCATAGCCGTTGGTACCGTGGAAGGCTATGGCGTGGGTGTAATCCTCACATAAGCCCATATCCTCAAGAAGCCTTGCACCTGCCCTTGCGTGACCTTCCTTCTCGATTATATAGCCGACATCGTGAAGGAGCCCTACCGTATAGGCTTCCTCGGGCAGGATACCGCAATCAAGGCTTTCTGCCCTTCTGTACATATATTCCGCAACCGATTTCATATGGTTGTATTTATTATGCCCTATCTTCATCTTTCCATTTCCTCTTCTTCCTCTTCTTCTGCAGAAAGCCCAAGCTCCTTTTCAAGCTTATCGCATTCCCTTGAGACATATGTGACTGTCCTGTCTATCCTCTCAAGAAGCTCAAGGAACAGCGTTCCCCTTACCCCTGCAGGGTCATCCTCGAAGGCTTTTGCTATGTCAGTGAGCTTTGAGGAGGCATCGCATCCGAACCTGTCGGATATGAGGTATGCAACTGCCCCTGCCTCAAGCTTCTTCCTATGGTCATTGAGCTTCATGTCCTTGCTGATTAACGGAACCTTCACCGTCTCCCCATGAAGAAGGTAGTCCGCAAGCGAGAGTGACATATCGGGGATATTGTCACGGATACAGCCCTCTGCACCTATGTTCCTGCAGAACGCTTCAAGGAGTGCCTGTCCATGACCGCTATCCGTTATCCTGTCCTCTACCTTCGGGAGTTCCTTTCCGTAGGTGTCCGAAACATCATATACCACTGTCACGCCCATCGAGGAAACAAAGCTTGCACTCTTCCCCTCTGCAAGGTTCTTAAGCTGTCTCTCAAGCTCCGATTCCGTGATTATGTTCATACCGCCGAGCACCTTCCGTGAGAAGCTGTTATGCGAGTCCACCCATTCCCTTACCTTTTCGGGGTCTGTGTATGAGGGGAATGTCCTCTTGTTGGGACGGTAAATCCAGATACCGTGGCTTCCGGAAGAGACATTCCTTCCGTACTGCTCACGCCATACGCCTGCACCCTTGACTATCGTGGCATCGGGCTTCTGTCCGTAGACGAGGAGCTTATTGTTCAGTGAGTAGCTGTCAAAGTTCCTCGTGAGCTTAAGGAATTCCTGAAAATCATTCCTTTCAAGCATTGTATTGACCGTATCCTTTATCTTCTGCCTCGCAATGTCATTCCCATGCCCTTTGGCAGAAGTGTATTCGAAGCCGGGGAGTATCTTATAGTCCCCGTACTTTGCCTTAAGACCTTTGAGCACATCCTCCTTTGTGAGGGATGCCTCATTATCTGCATCATATTCCATAGGGATATCGACTACCGAGGTCTGGGGGAGGTTGAGGTATCTCTCATAGAATTCTGCCCTGACCTTATCCTCGTTGAAGTACTCCCCGAAGGTGGTATAGTCACGGTCATAATCCTCTTCTGCCTCAAGCTCACCGTCCTCAAGGAGGTGCTTTATGAGGGCTTCCTCATCAGCCTTCCCTTCCGAAAACATCTTCTCTGCCTTCATCTTCTCCTTTATGAAGTTCCTGTAAAGGTCGGGGTATTCCTTCATGTCAATGTCCCATCTGATTCCGTATACGACTGCTTTCATGCTCTCTTCTCCTTATCTTTCCCTCTGCTCTTTTTCTTTGGCAGGTTCTGCTTTTTCCCTGAAGTTCTTTCCGTATTCTTTAAACGCCTTCTCCGATTCGAAGAACGAAGCCTTGAAATCGTGGAAGAGCCTGTCGTTCTCATCCTTTTTGAGGGGTACCATCTGTCCGTTCACGCATAAGCGGAAAACGGGGCTGTCCGTATCAAGACCGTCTATGAAGCCCGTGGCTTCCCTTATCTCACGCCTGTCCTCAAAGAGCTTCGAGAGTTCCTTCTTCGCATAATCGGTGAGCACGGCATCAGCCTTAACCATTCCGTCATCCATCTGCACGAGGTTTTCGAAGTCAAACTCAAGCTTCATTGAGAACCTTACCGCTTTCTGCCTCATGCCGTTGCACTTTAAAATGTATTTTATGTCTGCCTGTTCGCCCTTGTAGACACAGTATTCATTGAGGTGATGGCTGTTTATCTTCTTTCCGTCAAGGAATACCGACTGGCATCCGTCCTTCAAGTCCTTGAACCCGAAGTCCGCACCGTTCCTTCTCGTATGCCCGATATATTCGCCGTTGGTATCCCACATCTTGCCTACTGCCACATTGTATATGCCTATGAACGGACTGTCGCCGTTACCGTGGGTGTAGTTTAAGGACTTCGATACATCATCGGCAAAGTAGAGACCGTTTCCCAAGCCCTTTGCACAGCCCTTTGCAAGACCTAACCTGTCTGCATTGACTACTAACGACTTTTCAAGTATCGAGAGCCAGTTCTCTGCCCTTGAGCCGTGGAATAAGAGCTTCGTACCGAGGTCAGGTATGTTCATCTCCTGCCTGCACTTCTCGAAGGCTTCATGGGACTTATGGTTTACTATGCGGAGGGCTTCAAAATCAGCCTCACGGGAGTTTCCTAAAAGTTCCCTTATCTCCTTTTCCTCTGCATAGGTCACAGGGCGTACAGTAAGTCCCAAGCTCTCCGGAAGCGTCCTGCCCTTATCGGTCTTGCCTGCGAGCTCTGCCTTGAGCTTCTTCTCCTTCTGTTCAAGCTCGTATGCCGTTTTTAAGGTTTCAAGGAGTTTTTCCTCACGCTCGATTATCTTATCCATATCCGATGCGGAACCGCAGAGGTAGGCAGATACATCCGACATCTTTCTGGGTATCGTGCCGAAGAGCTCCGTTAAGGTATTATTGAAGTACCATACCGAAGGATTGGACTTGCATGCCTCATCCTTTAAGCCGGAGATGAGATAATCTGCCGAATAGAGCATATTGCCCGTGACCGCACGGGTCTCGATGGTGTAGTTAGCCTTTACCACCTGCCTCGTCTTCCTTAAGAGATGCTCGAATATGTCCTGTACTTCCTTATCCTCTGCCCTGCGGTATTCGAATACCGTACCGTTATCTGATTTAAGCTCTGAATAGTTCCTCGTGTCGTTCTTATAGCCCTTTCTTTCCTTCTCATACACAAGTCCCTGAAAGGTCTTCTCATGGGGGGTGTAGTGGTGGATATTTACCTTCTGTCCTACCCTTCCGTACTTCACATCGAGCGAGCTATCATCGTTTTCGGTTATTTCATAGAACTTGTTGTGGTTGCTTACAGGGTCTATGAATATGAGATGTGCATAATTTTTCATAAGCCTTTTCCTTTCGTAGCTGAAGGACTTTGTCCTTTGTTTCTTTCATCTATCTATGGACTCGGTTTCGGTTGAAAGAACCAACCTTCACCTCGCAACATATAAATGAAGAAATTCCTTTCATTTATATATGGCAGTCAGTCGTATCCGAAGGTCATCGGATACTTCCTTCCGCAACAGATATCTGAAAGAACAATAGCTCTTTCATCTATCTATGGTTAAATACCTGTTTTTAACCTATGGAATCCACATCCACGAAAATTATTACGAAGTCAAACTTAACATTCTTAATTCATAATTCTTAATTCTGAATTGTAAAAAAGCACCCTGCGGGATTATCCCATAGGATGCTTTCCAAATAAGAAAGGTAGGTAAACGGGTCAGCGGGGAAAATTCTCCCCGCATTCCCTTATATATCAGGAATCCAAGCGGATTTACTGACCGTTTTCACCGGGACTCATTCAAGCCTGTTCAAGCTCATCTTCCTTGTCCCATTCGCCCTGCTCTTCCGCAGGTGCTTCTGCTTCCTTTTCAGCCTTTACATAAGGTCTGAACTCAAGCTTTGACTTCTCGATGATTTCAAGGAGGTTCTGGTCAAGACCCGAGAACTTCTCCTTTGCATACTCAAGGTTGTATGCGGTAGCAGTCTGGACATCGCCTGCCTTCTGCTCGAAGTCATAATCTGAAAAATCCTTTACACGGAGGTTTGCAACCTTGCCGTCCTGCATATTGATTTCGATGGCAACTGACTTGTGGTTACGGAGCTCAAAGGTCTCCTGTGCTACATCTTCGCCTGTCTTTGTCTTGTATGAGGTATCTGTTACATCTGAAAGGTAGTACTCGCCGACTTCCTTGCCGTCCTTATTGACAGCCTTGTTTGTCTTGTTGTACTCCTTCACAACCTTACCCATCTCATAGCGGGCGTTCTCTGCAGGTGTATAGACCTTATCTGACTTCTCGCCTTCAGGTCTCTCCTTTGTAAGGAACTCCTTGCAGATACCTGCCTTCTCAAGCTTGATGCGGGCAAGCTTTGTTGACTCATACATATCCTTGGTCTCGACATCGTTCCACTTGCTTCCGTCATAAGAAGCCATCTTCACATATGCCTGACCTTCCTTGTTGAATGAAAGGCTTACCATCTGTGAAACCTTGTTGTCCTTGTTCTTTGAATCGAAGCAGTTGAAGGATACGCCGGAAACAACCTTTTCCTCGCCTGTATCCTTTACCTTGTAGGTAGATACATCGTAGGTGACATTGTACTTGCCGTCCAGTGCGTCATACACCTTCTGTGCCTCTGCTGTTACCTTCTGGGTCTCTGCCATGAACTCGGGGTTGGTCACATTCTTGCCGACGATTTCCGCATAGTGCTTGCTTGCCTTTACTGCTGTGTCTTTCTTCTTGAAAATAGACATGTCTTTTTCTCCTTTTCTGTACTGGCTATCTGCCTGTTATTTTTTTATTCCCTTCATTTTCTGAAGGTATTGCATGGAAGGAAAACGGTTCCTTCTTCTCCCTGTCAAGGGTGTTCTACCTATGAACTACATGCGTCCGCTGTGTAATTTAAAAGAGGTTTCAAAACATCCGTAATAAGCCCTGTCATTTCTTCAGTGATACATAATCATCGATGAAGGACTGGGGGATTCCTGCCTCTGCCCATTCCGTCTCACTGAAGTTGAGTGTCTGCAATACCTTTATGGCTTTTGCATAATCGCCGTTTGCCTGTGCTACAGCCCTTCTTGCAGACTCCATATTCTTTGTATAGACAAAATCTTCGCTGTAATCATCATCCCTGTCAGCATTATCCTTCTCCATAGGAACCTCCTGTGCTTCCTGTACCTCTTCCCTGATGGGGATGTTCAGTATCGGCTGTGAAGGTTTTTCCTGCCGGGGTTCCGTCCTTACCTGAACGGGTCTGACCATCTTCCCGGTAAGGATGCCCGAAAGAATGTCGAGCCTCTTCTCTATCCCCTTCATTATCTCATCCGACTTATCATTGAAGCCGTCAGCAATCTGGAGATATTCGAGAATGATGTCGAAGCATTCGTCTTCTTCCATGATGGAATCGAATGCCTTCTTCCGTCTGTTATAGACGAAGGGGTATCTCTTGTTTACCGTGTCATCAAGGAGCATCCTGTCCCGGCTGACAACGAAGCGTAAGCCTGAATCCTTAATCTTGAAGGCTATCGAGAAATCCTCGTCATACTCTTCGATAATACGCATGAACCTGTCATGGAACAGCGATTCATATTCGTTTATCTTGAGGGTGAGAGCCTGCGTTATCCTTTCTAAAAATTTTCCTTTCATTTCTTTACCTGCCTTGTCCTTCTTATTTTCAGGGCTTTTTTGTGTGCCCTCATTACTTCTATGGTTAAAAACAAGTTCCGAACCCGACAGGTAAAGAAAATATTTTTTTAATCAAACGGCAGGCTATGATTGCACACTGTCAATTACCTTTCAGCTTCCTCTTCAGGCTCTTCCTGCGGGATTTCAGCCTTTTCCTTTTCTATGGTGTAATCATTGCCGAAGGATACCATAAGGCTTTCCCTTCCTGCGTAGTGGTTGACACCCAGAGTGCCACGGAAGGTCACCTTTCCTTCGGTAACGCCTGCACCCTTTCCGAAGAACTTGATACCATCCCTGCCCTTCTGTATGGAAGTCCAACCGCCTGAGTACTGTGAAATATCCTTTCCCTCAAGCTCTACCGTCTCTTCCACATACGGGAGAGGGAAGTCAACGCCGAAGGGCTCAAGGGTAAGGAACCTGCTGATGGTGAAGGTCGAAAGGTCTGCAACGGGGATTTCTTCCCTTACTGCGACCACATCCGCATAGCCTAATGAGAAGTCCTTCACGAATTCCTGTATCTCCGATTCCTTTAAGCCGAGACCGCAGGCTTCAGCATGACCGCCGTAGTGGAGGGTACCGAGCTTCCCCTTGCTCCTTGACTTTGCCTCATCGAGCTTCTCAAGGAGTGAAGGATATCCGGAGGGTGTCCTGCATGAACCGATTATGTCATCCTTACCGCATAAGCAGATGGCAGGAACACCGAGCTCCGTAACGAGCTCCTGTGCCACCCTTCCGCATATTCCACGGTGGAGGTCAGGGATATACATTACGGCTACCTTCGAATTGAAGTTCTTCACATAGTCCCTGAACTGGTCTGTTTCATAGACATCCTTCTCCATCTTCTTCCTTTTCTCGTTGACCTGTATGAGCTCATCGATACGGGTCTCCCTTACCGTGTCGTCAATCTCACGGTTGGGATTCAAGGTATCATAGATGAACTGACCGCCCGTAACGCCGTAGTCGTAAATCGTTCCGATACGACCTACCGCATTGATTACGGGGTTGACCTTGAAGTTGAGCGTATCAGTGGTGATATGCTTCTCCTTGTCGATGCCGAGCTTATAGAAGAAGTATGAAAGTGCCGGGTCTACCTTACGGAGGTTCTTCTCATAGTTCATAATCGAAAATGCGAACTTGACATCATCACGGTTCGTGTCATAAGGACTGTTGACCTTCACGACATCGGCTATCGTACCGCACATATTGTAGAGTGCACCGAGATAGAGCTTGTCCTGTGTAGGCTCGCTGTCGTAGAGGAGCTGGAACATAAGCCCCGAGGTGCACCAGTCAGGCTTCTCTTCCGCAGGGATGCCGTACTTCGGATTGCAGAAGTTGAGGAGCTTCGGATAGGTTTCCATCCTTTTGTCCGTAAGCTCATGATGGTCGATTATGTAAGGATACCTTCCCGTCCTTTCCTTAATCTCCCTTACCGCATCCACTTCAGTAGAGCCGATATCGCCGAGGATTACCAAATCGCCCTTTTCAAGGAAGGAAAGGTCTTTGATTATTCCGTAGCCGTCCACATACCTGTCACCGATATGGATGTCGATTTCGGGACAGATTATCGACATAATCTCGCCGGACATGATACCGTCACAGTCATAATCGAATATGCCCTTGACCTTATAGCCCGATTCAAGGGTCTTCTTTATCTCATTACGCATCTTCTCACCGAAGGGTCTGATGTATTTCTCATCGTATTCCGCTACCTTTGCTTCTGCATAAGGGGTGCGGTTGTCGAGCTTTTCCTTCATCATTTCATAGGTTATCTTATTTTTCATGTTCTTCCTCTTCCCTTTCCCTGCCATCAGGCTGTTCTTTATCTGCTTTCTCTTTATCTGCTTTCTTTTCTTCCTTGAGTATTCCCATCTTTTCAAGCCTCTCCTTGTAGGTTTCCTCAACCTTCTTCTTCTCTGCTTCGAGGTTCTTAAGTGACTCGCCGATGGTCGTATCGAGCATCATGTTGAGCATGTTGAGCTTCTGGTCTACCGTGGCATCCTCAAAGTAGTCCTCTGATACATCAAGAAGTGCTTCGATATCCTCAATGGTAATCTCCCCGGCGAAGGTCTCTTCCTCAAGATGCCTGTGTCCGTTACCTTCGTCCACTGCCTTGTAGATGTGGAAATATTTCCTGTAATCCACTTCTTTTTCAGTGTGCTTATTGTTGGTCAACTCTTCCATGAGCTCACCCATGTTCGCAAGTATGAACCTTTCGCCGAGTTCAGGGCTTTCTGAATGCCTGAAGGTCGTATCCTCGTTCACAAACTCCCGAAGTTCAAGGCTTATGTTATTCCTGTCGGATTCAAGCCCGGATATCTTCTTTGTGATATCCTCTACGGATTTCAGAAGGTTTTCAAGCATTTCCCTGTTGAGCTCCGTATCGAGCCTTATACCCGCCATTTCCGATGCGAGCACCGAGAACTGGGGATAGGGCTTAAGCTTTTCAATAAGGAACCTGAATGCGTCCCTAATCATCTGCAGGAAGGATTTTTCTTCCCTGTTGGCTACTGTTTCGGTTACATTAACGCTCATAACTGTATTCCTTCTTTCGTAAGCACCGTAATTCTTTACAGGCTCCGTTCTTTCCGTATTCCGGTAAGGGCTTTCCACCCTGTCTTCCTTCTTCGTGAATACGCCATCGTATACCTTCCTGAGCTCTTCGGGGAGCATCTCCCTTGTTGCAGGCACCCCTTTATCGGCACCGTACCTGTTCATTAAATAGGTTGCCTCCTTTAAGGACATGTCGGGCTTTAAGAGGATACATAAAGCGTTTGATTTATCATTCATGAAGGTGTAAAGGATATCACCCTTCGGGTCAGGTCTCCACATCGAGACACTTAAGTCGGGATATTCTTCCGCAAGTGATTTCTGTAAGCTCTCTGCTTTTGAATTCATTCTTATTTCCTACCTTTCCATTTCTTCTTCCATCTCCTTTTCAAGGGAGGTGTCATATATAACATAATTCATGAAAGCGGGGTCTTTTCCGTACCTGTTCCCGTCATATCTCCTGCCCCGCTTTAATTCCAAGAGCATATCCTTCGGGTTGGTGTAATAATTGCCCTGACATACCACGAAGGATTTTCCCCGTATCGTGGTAACCCTTGCGGAACCTTCGAAATCGGTATCCTTCAAGGTGAAATACACCGTATTCCCCCTGTAATGTGCCCTTGCCGATTCCCTTTTTATCACATTGTAGCAGTCCCACACCCTGTTCCTGTCAGCACTGTCGGTGTATCTGTCTGCTATGTATATGTTCTTCGCAAGCGAATGGCAGTCCCTTCCGTCAATGTCGAAGCTCTCCTTTATGAGGTGCGAGAACTTTCCGAGGGAGGGGAAGAGCTGTTCATCCCTTATGCTCATTACGAGGAACTGCTCGCTGTTTATGGAAAATCCGTAATTCCCTTCATCGAACTTCTCCTTCGTGGTCGAGAAATAGGTGAATCCGCACCACTCCCCGTCCACCTGATTCTTCATGAGCCTGAAGCCTGCTACGACCTCTTCTGCCGGATGCAGGAAGTCCCCTGCCCAGTGACCTTCCTTCCAGAGGGTTATGAAGGAAACATCATCCCTTATGTTTATGTCGTCTATCCCGTTCTCCTCAAGGAAGTCACTTACCTCGTCCATATCCTCTTCAGTGATGAAAAGGAAACCGTGTGTAGCCTTTACGAGCCTGCCGTGTGAGTCATACAGTACGCCCATACTCTTCTTCTCCTTTATCCTTTATGTATTCCTTCGAAAGCTTATCAAGCCTTTCAAGCGAGTGGCAGTAGGAATCATATTCCGTCTGTATCCTTCTTCCCGTAAAGAACATATAGAGTATGTCGTAGGCTTCCGTGCCCCTTACGGTCTCTTCAGGGTGCTTATGGTAGAGGTCGAGGAAGTCCTGAAGGTTCCTTCCGTCAAGCTTCTTTAAGAGCTTTTCCTCAAGCTCCTTGAGCATATCCCCTGCCGAAGCCTTAAGTCCTCCGAAATGCTCCGTCTGTTCGGTTATCTTGTCTTCAACAAGGTCGTTGAAGCCTTCACGGTCTTCCTTCCAGAAGTCACGGAGGGAGAACCTCACGGATTCAAGGACTGTCATCCTGTCTGCCTTCTCATCGTAATTCACCTTCAAAGGTATGGGTTTTGACCTTGCATCAAGACCTAAGGCTATGAGGTCGTCCTTTGTCAGAGGGAACTGCTCCTCACCGGGGTTATATACCCTGTCCTCGTAGAAGCCCTCACAGCCGAACCTCTCTATGAGGAAGTCACAGGCTTCACGCCAGTCAGCCCCGAGCGTCATCTTCACCATGTCTATCGTGTCGAAGGAACGGTTGCAGGAAAAACATCTGCATATGTTCCTGTCCGTATAGATATGTGCCGAAGGTCGTTTGTCTGCATGGTCAGGGGAAGGACACGGAATGTTCTTCCGTGTCGAATTCTCCAAGCCTAATTCAGCGAATACATCCTTTATGCTGATATCCTGCGTAAAGCGGGATAAGTCATAGTATCTATCTCTCATAATCATCTTCGTCCTTATCGGGAAGCTTCTCTACCTCGATATAGGTCTTTACTTCGGGTTCAGCGGTCTTTACCTTCCTTGACTTCGAAGGTGCCTTTACTTCCTTCTCCGGTTCGTCCTTCTTCACCACGAACTTCTCAAGGCTCGTAATCTTCCTTGACATGTTCTTGACGGTGGTGACAAGCTCCTTGTTCGACCTGCTGATTTCCTCTACTGCCATGAAAGCTTCAACAAGCTTGTCGAGCATCTTCTGGAGAAGCTCATCCTTTGCCTTGAGCTCTGCCTTCTGCATTTCAAGGGAAGCCATCATTTCTGCTGAAGGCTCTTCACCCTTTGTAAGACCTTCCATGCTTTCGGTAACGGGAGCTTCCGTAACCTTTGCTTCCTCTGCCCTGATTTCTACCGCAGGCATCCCGTTTTCCTTTGAGGATACCTCTACGGCAATGGATACTTCGGGTGATTTCTCTTCGGAAGGGGCTTCTGCCTGCTTTCCTATTTCGGAGGCATGTCTTCCACGGAACTTCAGGTTGGTGGAGAATTCGCCTTCTACAGGTGCAGAGAGGGAGTGGGGATTGACCTTTTTATCGGTATAGCAAGCTATATTTCCCTTGTTTTCAGCCTTAACCTCTGCCTTAACCTCTGCCTTTGTGGTCTCAAGAAGCTTCTCCCTGTCGCTGATGAGCTTCAGTATCGAAGCAATCGCATCGTTCTTGTTCATACAGGTATAGAGCTTATAATCGCCGTTGTTTGCCCTGCAGTCATACTGCCCGATTACCTCCGCAAGCCCATAATTGTTGTCCTTATGGTTGAGTGCCTTCCCGTCATCGAGCGAGAAGCTACGGCAGTCATACTCACGGATTACATCGAGGATGTCGCATTTCTTTATGAAGCGTACATCGATTCCGTTGGGAATGAAGAACCTGTCCGAGAACGAAGTGTTCAGTCCGAAGAACAGTGCATCCTTATGCTTCTCGATGAATTTATTGATACCCGGCACCACATCGGGGAGGTATACCTGAAGCACTTCCCTGTATGCCTGTTCGGTAAGCCCGTTCCCGTTCTCGGCTACGGGTCTTCCGAAACCGCCTTCCTTAAAGATGTCGTAAAGCTCCGGCTTCTTCGGTTCAAGCTTCCTGTTCCCTGCCCTGAACTGTGCAAGGTCAGCCCTGTACTTATCCATGTTCTTTTCGTAGTCTGCTTTATAATGCGTAAGTGCATTGTCCGAAGCCCTTACGATATCGTAGAGGCAGTCGTCCTTGACATAACAGCCTTCGTTTTCATTAAAAACATAGCTTGCTATACCTATCTGCATTATCTCATCGTCCGGTCTTATCCCTGTCGTGCCTACCGTATACGCACAGAAGGGTTCGTGGTTCCTTATGCACTCTTCTGCCATCTTCACTGAATCGAAATTCGTGTTAATCCTTCCCTTCTTCACAAGGGTATCAATCTTGTTCTTTGCAGAATAGAGGTCGTATTCTTCCTTCCCCTTCTGCTGTAACTCTTCCATTGTCAGATTCTCAATGTATGCCATCTCATTTCTCCTTTATTGTCCCTGCTATTTCTCATAGCCTTCCTTTTCGCTTTCCTTAATCACATACGCCATACTTATCAGTTCGACCTGATACGGGATATCTCCCCCTGATACGCACAGGAAGTCCCTGTTGTGGCTGTTTATCCCGTTGAGGTACTTCACGGGTATCCCGTGGAAGCCATAGAGGTTCTTATTGTAATCATCAATCAGGATGTCCTTCTCATTGAAGGACGGTATGAAATATTCCTTCTCTGCCTCAAGGGGTACGAATATGATATGGTCGAAGGGCATGAAGGGCATGTATTCCTCAAGCCATCCGTACTTTTCTGCTACTGCCGTGGATACTGCCTTTGAAAGGATATACACATCAAAGCCTTCTTCCATGAGCCTCTCTGCCAATGCTATGGCATCCATATCCGGTTCGAGCTTCCTGAAGTAGCCTTCCGAGAAGACCTCCTCCATTGTCGCATCCGTCCTCCACTTCGCCACGACACCGTCCATATCCACGAATACCCTCGGCTTATCCATATCTTCCCCTATCGCCTGTAAGCCGGGTTCTTCGCCCCTCTTTCCGTATTCGTCCCAGAAATCCCTTGTGCAGGGGAAGCCGAGCATCTGCCTGTATACCGTGGACTTCGCAAGGGGGCTCGCACGGTCTATGTCCTTCAGTGCCCTGAACCTGTCCTCAAGGGTATCGTGGAGCTTCTCTGCTACTTTCTCGCCTAACGGGAGCTTCACGGTGGTCAGCCTGTTCCCATCCATATCATATGTTCCCGATTTTTCGCCGTTGATATGGATATCAAGGAACCGCCCGCCGGAAGGCTCGCAATGGAAGTCCACCCCGTAAGCATCCGAGAACCGTTCAAGGATGCTGTCAATTACATTCTTTATGTGATTCCTGAACATATTCATCTCTCCATTCCGATATCTTCCTTTATCATCTCTTCCGTAAAGAATTCCTTTCCATTACAAAACAGAGGTAAGAAGTATTCATTTTCGCCTTTTTTTATGTAACACTGAAGGTATCCGTCATGTCCCTTGTCCGCATAGTCGAAGTTGATGTCCGGGTACAGTGCCGAGTAGTTCTCTATCTCTTCCGCTATGCAGTAGAGCTGATTGTGGTTGAGGGTAAGTATCTCACCTACGCTTAAGTATTCCTGCTCCTTCGCAGGGTCGGGGCATTCAGTGAGCATCGTGGATATCTTACAGAGGATGTCCGTATCAAGCCCGTTGAACTCCTCATGGTATCTCCCCGAGGCACAGGCTTTTATAATCTTCTCTGCCTTTGCGATATCCGTATCCCTGTCAAGAAGGTCGAGGTAAGGCTCTATCCCCTCATCTATCCCTGTCAGGCACCATTTCCCGTCAAGGGTGGGAATCCTCTGCGAAGGATACAGCCTCCTGCATTCGTTCAGCATGCTGTTTATCCTTTCAAAGGGCACCTCAAGACCTTTGCCGTAACAGGGACTGTTGCAGTACATATTCACGGCTTCCATTGCCGTTTTTTCAAGATAGGTAAGCTCCATATCAGTTGACCCTCTCTACCACATCCGTGATATGCCCGTTATTGATTTCGAATTCGAAGCCTGCATCCGCAAGCACCTCGCATTCCTCGATGGTGAGTGTCTCTGCCCTTGCGAGCTGTTCCTCTTTTGTCATTTCAGTAAATTCCCTGATAAAATTAGCCGTTACATCCAACATAATCTTTTCTCCTTTCCCAATACGCAGTTAAACTGACGGTTCTGAACCTTTGATTGCTCTTTTTATTGTTATGGTTAAAAATAAGGAGATACCCGTTAAGGTATCTCCCGTTCCTATCTCACATATTCATCATTGTCATATGAGCCATACGAGCCTTCCACCTCGGTCACCTTTGATACGATGCCGTGGAACTGTTCCTCTGCTTTTGCAAGGAGTTCCGTAAGGAGTGTCAGGGACTCGCTTATCTCCTTTTTCTTCTTCCGTATGTCAGAAGCATAGACGATTTCGTTATGCCGTACCACCCTCACGCTTAAGGACGGGGACAGGGATACGCAGTGCCCCGTCTTCATGTTCCTTGCAAGGGGGAAGGCTCCGGTCTCCTTGGCAGTAGCCACGACCACGAACTCACTGGCACCTATCAGCACCACATCGCCTGCCTCAAGCTCCTGTATGTCCCGTATCTCCCGTGTTTCCTGCATCCTTCTTCTCCCCGTCATTTTTCTTCATTTCTTTAAGATAGAGCACAAGCGATATAACCGAAAGACCTCCTGCTATGAGACTGCAGATGCCCACGAAAGGCTTTGTGAGGGTCGTACATTTCATTGCAGGGCATGTGTCGATTGTGAGCGTGGATACCGCATTGATGAAGCTTATCGCAATCAGGAAGATTATCCCGGCTGTCTCAAATGCGTACTTCGCCTTATGGTCATCCGCACCGATGAAGCCCTCCCATATGTACTTCGACATATAGGCAAGGACACCCCAAGCAGTGACCGATACGACCATGTCCCCATATTCCTCACAACGCATCCCCTTACAGCAGGGGAACACATACGATACCCCTGCAACGGCAAGGACAAGCACGAATACTCCTGCAAGCTCAAGCTTCTTTGATAAAGGCATTTTTACCTTCTTTGATTCTTCCATATAAACTCCTTTCACAGTTCGTCAGAATTCCCTTTTTTCTTAAACCTTATGAATATGATTACCGCTATGCCTGCTATGGCAACGATGACAGCCCAGAATACCGCATACACAAGCCTGCTTCCCTGCTCTTCTCCTGAAGGTGGCTTTTCCGTATCCACGGTTACGGGTGCGGGTTCGGTTCCGGGTATGGGCGTAGGGGTAGGCTCTTTCTTCTTAACGCCCGTCAGCTTTACCTCTTCACCCTGCTTCCACGAGGGGTTAGGTATATCTTCTGTACCGAAGCCTGCATATATTATCTTCGAATCCGAAGCCCTGATGAAGAACCCGTTACCCCCCATCCCGAGCTCTCTGTCGTATACGGGGGTAAAGCCGTCCGAGAAGTATATGTTCGAAATGTAGTAATGCCCTTTGGGGAGTACATTAATCTCTGACCAGCCATTAGCCTCAAAGAGCATGAAGGCATAATATTCATTCCTTTCAGACTCGTAGAGGGTGACCGTTATATCACCGTGCAGTCCTTCGCCCATCTCGGCTACGAACTGCAGTGTGCCCCTTTCCCAGTCCGCAGGTATGTCGTTGTTCATAAGCCCGGAGGGTGACTCCTCATCCACCTCCACATATTCGTGCCATCCGATTACTACTGCGTTCTGCTCAATCAGACCGAGACCGGAAGCCTTATCTCCCGATATCCCGGCAGAAGCATAGTCACCGTAATCATCATCGTCTATCCATACTTCATAATATTCAGCATTGTACCCATTGATGATGTAGTTGTAGCAGAAGGATGTATCCTTCAAGGGATTGTCCTCTGCCGTGAGCCTGAAGTATCCGTCCTTTGCAAGCCTTTCACGGAGGGTATCGAAGTCCTCTTCCGTGTATTTCTTCCCACGGTAGGAATTATACCCGCCGGAGCCTGTCCTTGCGGAAACGGGAACCGTACCGAGGAGCATCAGCGTGAATGCAAGGAGCAATAAGAATCTTTTCATGCGTTCCTCCTTCCTACCAGCTCTCTGCCGTTTTCGGGGTTCTTGCCTCGAACTCGTGGTCTTTAATCTCCGAAGCGAAGATGGTGAAGCCCAAGCCCGATTTGCCCGTCTTTTCCGAAGTCCACTCCCTGTGCGAGAAGCTTCCCGTAGCCTCGATATACTTATCTGTCTTTGTCGAGGGGTTCCAATCCGTATCCTTTCCTGCGACTACCGAGATGAACATCCCCGATTCATAGGTTCCGTCCTCTTTCTTCCTCCCGAGCGACACGCAGTCAAGGATGACTGAATCACCTGCTTTGGAGAACCTCTGGTCTTTGACCTTCAGCACCCAGTTCACTGCAAGATTTGTTTCCTTACCCATTGCTTCTACCTTTCCTTTCTTTTAACCTCAATGATGGCATCTGTACCGCTTCATACGGCTGATGTTGAAATCAAGGAGCCTCTTCGTATCCTTCCTTCTGTTCTCTTCAAGCTTTTTCTCAAGGATTGCTATGAGCCCAGAAGGATTGTTGACATTGTATACCCATTTTATGATGTCTTCCCTGTCGTCAAGACGGAACATCTTCGTTTCCTTCCCATCAAGCGTCATAAGCGGGATGGAGATGAAGCCCTTGTCGGCTACATTCTTGAACCCGTAGATACCGAATACCTCGTCCTGATGCTCTATCGCTTCTTCCTCCGTCCACTGAAGGACATAGATGAGGAAGAACCTCATAAGCCCTGTGTACGCCATCGAATATGCCTGTGCCTTTTCCTCGCCCTCCATGTCATGGTAGCTGTTCCTGCACCCTATGACCGTAGCCGGGGCAGTCTTTGATGAACCGAAGGCTATCCTTCCCATGTGTACCCTTATGAGTTCCTGATACCTGCTATAGAATCTGTCATCATCAAACTTCATTGAATAGCTCCTTTCGCAATACAAAATGGTTAATTTTAAGTTCTGTTATCATTATAGCAGATAATCGGATTATTGTAAACAGTTAATTGTTACAATTATTCTATTCTTATATATTATGGTTAATTATGGGTTAAAAATAACAGGGCATACAGAAAACTTCCTGCATACCCTGAATATTCAGTCGTACAGATAGAGGTTCACATTCGACCTTGCCCTCGTCACTGCCGTATATACGAGCCTCCTTGAAACGAAGGGGCTTGCCTTATGGGGAAGGAAGATGTTGACATCGGGATATTCGGAGCCCTGTGTCTTATGCACCGTGAGCGAATACGCAGGGGTTATGAGGTCGTAATCCTTATCGTTGACCACTACCATCCTGCCGTTGAAGTCTATCGTGATATCCTTCTTCCCTACATAGGATACCGTGCCGATGTCACCGTTTGCAAAATCTCCGGTATTCTTCCCGGCAATGACCTTCTCGCCCTTAAAGAAGACCTTCATATCCTCCGTGGCGGTATAACGCTTCACGATGTTCCTGTTTATCTCATCGTTCAGTTCGTTATAGGGGCTTATGTTCTGTGTATCCTCATCCGCAAAGCTTATGACATCCTTCCTGTCTATGACCTTTACGGTAAAACCCTTTCCTTCTGCAATCTTCCTGTCCTCAAGTATCCTTTCGGCATTGTCGAGTATGGCATTGCCCTTATCCTGCCTGAAGTTCTGCCTTAAGACCACCACCTCGCAGGCACCGTTCTTTATCATCTCATGGAACGGCTCGCCTACGCCTACGGGATAGAGCTGGTTGCAGTCGCCTATGAAGTAGACCTTTGCCTGTTCGGGGATTGCCGAAAGAAGGTCTTTCATAAGGAGGTCGTCTATCATCGAGCTCTCGTCAACGATATATACCGTGTACGGGAGCGGGTTCCTCGCATTATAGAATACGAATTCCGATTCCGGTGTCTTACGGAGCTTCGAGTGTATCGTGTATGCTTCCATACCCGTGCTCTCTGCCATCCTCCTCGAAGCCTTGCCCGTAGGTGCCATAAGGCAGATGTTATCCCTGCTGAAGTGTTCGGCATATGTGTCTATGATACCCCTGATTGTCGTTGTTTTGCCCGTTCCTGCCCCTCCCGTTACGATTGTAGGCTTCGTATCCTTCAGAGCCCTTACAGCCTGTTTCTGTTCGTCAGAGAGGGTGCTGTTGTTCTTTAAGCTGTCCTCTATGTCCTTTTCCTCAAGAAGGTTATGGGACGAGGTCTTCCTACAGTAGATGTCCTTCTTCACGAAGTTCTTCGCCTTGACCACATCCGCATCCGAGAGCTTATCCGTATAGGTGAGCCTTGCGTCCTTCAGGAGGCTGAATACCGTACTGTCATCGAGAGGACTGAAAGCACCCTTCCTTTCCGTTTCCCTTATCCCGTCAAGGAACTCTGACGAGTGGTACTGCCATATCCTGTTCTGCCTGAAGTTCCTCAAGGTCTCTTCCATTATCGCATTGAGCCGTATGGGGCTGTCCTTTTCAAAACCGCAGGCATAGGCTATCCTGTCTGCTTCGATGAAGTTCCCTGACCTGTAGGGGTTGTCTGCTTTCTTGAGTTCCCTCCACATAAGCCCCGTTTCCTTATGGAGCTTCACCTTATCAAGGAAATCCCCGGGGTCTATGTTATGCTTTATCAGCATAGCCTTATTCCTGTCGGTCATGGGAACCTCATAATCCTCCGCTTCCGCAGGGCTTTCCCTGCTGAAGGTAATGTCGATGCTCATCCCTGAATAGAGCTCCGGAATGTTACCCGTGACCTTATGCGAGGTCTTTCCATCCCTTACTATAGCCATTATCCCTGTCCTTAAATCCGAGCATTTCTTAAGATATATGACCCTTGCCATCCTGTCTCTCCTTTTTCTCTTACACAGCAAAAACTCTTTATTACCTTACTTCCATTATATCACTTTATGTGTATCCTGTATACAGATAACACCTTCCGTGAAGCCTTTTCCATGGAGCGTCCTCACTATATATATAGTTAGAAATAAGCTTCCGGACACATAAAAAAAGGACTGAAATGAATCAGTCCTTCCCTCTGTATGTCCTTTAGGACTTCCACGCCTGAACGGTGAATCATACTGCTGATTTAGCCCTTCTGTCGGGAACCGTCTCCCTGTATACCGTATCATAGGTTACCTTGCCGTTCTCGATACCTGTCACATTCGAGATTTCAGTTACCTTGAAGTGGTCGAGGAACACGATGGTCTTGAAGCCGAGGAGCATGGTCATGAGCTCTTCCTTCGTGTAGTTATCCGATGCGTAGAACGCATAGTCTACAATCTTATCGAGTGCGGACTGCGAGTCATTCGCATGGACTGTGCCACCGCACTTCGAACCCGTATAGGATGCATTTAAGAGGTACATGGCTTCCGCACCCTTTACCTCTCCGATTATGAAGTACTCGACATCGAGGGTGAGTCCCGCAATGGAGAGGTCTTTAAGGTCGTACCTTACCGCATTCTCGCCTACGCCCTCGAAGGAGTGCAGGAACATCATGTCAGGATGCCTTTTCGCCGTAAGCTCCTCTGCCTGCTGGATGACGAGTACCGAGGCATAGGGCGGGATGAATTCCTTCGAGGCATTTAAGAGCGTGGTCTTTCCCGATGCATTCGCACCGCAGAAGAGTATCGAACCCTTCTTCCACGCTTCCTTGATGTATTCGGATATCTCCGGTGTCATCATCTTGAGCTCCACGAGCTCATCCATTTCGGGAAAGTCAACCGCTACCTTCCTGATAACGAGGATAGGCTTCTCATTCGTGTTAAGGAATGATGTCACGAGCGTGAACCTTAACCTGTACCCGTCCATCGAGGTAGTATCCGTGAAACGCTGGATGGCGTTCTGGGTGGACGCATTTACCTTATTCCTCGTGATTACGCCATCAATGAACCTTAAGTAGTCATCCTCTGACTCGAACTGTACAGGGCTTACCATATGCAGTCCCTTCTTCTTTATGACGATATGGTTCCAGTCATGGACTTTGATATCCGTGACATCCTTATCGTAGATGATGTCGGTCAGGACATTGTAGCCGATTACATTGTCGATTATCGCTTTAGCAAGCTCCTTCGCATCCGTATTCGGATAGAGCTCATTCGCAAGCGAGAGTATCTCCTTCTCGAAGTCCTCCTTCGATATCTCCCCGTCACGGACTTTCGTCAGGAACTCTGCCTTCTCCCTGTTCTTCGTGAACATATTGAGGATGCCCTGATATGCACCCCTGTCATAAGGTATCTTTTCGGTACGGACGGGAGCTTCCCTTTCCGGGGCTTCCTTTTCCGTAACAGCTCCGGTATCGGTTTCCGCAACAAATACGGGTTTCTTCTTAAACAGCATATCCATTTACCGCCTTTTCTTATTTTTTATGGAATCCCGCAGGGGAGGTTTCCCTCCCCGGGGATTTATGTGCCATATCACTCGATTATCGTGATGATGGGCTTGATTACTTCCTTTGTGGTATCTACGGTTATCGCCTTCGTGTCGGACTTTGTATGTCCTTCCTTATATGCGGTGACCTTTACCGTGTACGAAGCCCTCGTTCCGTTGAGGGGAAGCACGAAGATTACATATGCTTCGTTTGTGCTTCCGGTAAGGGGCATCGTGAGCTTCGATGTCTTTGTGAGCATATCCGATGTTACCGTATGCTTTAAGGTATCGTAGCTTACGCCTGAAGAACCGTAGGTCTCGACCTCTGTTGAAGGTGTCAGCTCGAAGTCGTACTTCTCGACGCTTCCCGTGGTCTTTACCCTGACATAGACTGCTTCACCGTTAACGAATGAAGTACCCGGTCTGTCGTAGGTATAGCTTCCTATATCAGTTATGCTGATATTGAATGCACCGAAGGACTTTGAGTAGTCGTAGGCATTCCCGAGCCTGTCAACAAGGTGTATCGTGAGGTCGAAGCCTTCCTCGAATACACCCGTGCTTCCGATGGTGAAGGATTCGAAGGTATACTCCTTAATCCTTGTACCGAAGGTCGCATCGGTTGTCGTGGTGGCTGTCTTCGTGAGTGTCTTTGTAAGGTTGTTCTTCGGGTTGTATATCTTAATATACGAACCTTCGCCGAGTCCTGCATAGTACCCGCCGAAATCATCGGTTGCCTTAATGCTTATGGTCTTGCCGATGAGCTGTGAATAATCACCTGTCTCCGTATGGAGGGCATCCATTTCATCAAGGCTTGATGATACGGGCAGGGGAGCCTTTCCGTCAAAGTATATCTCTGCCTTCGAGGACTTACCGCCGTTTGTGGTATTCTTTGCGTTATACGCATCGTACCAGTCATAGGTATCGGCATAGCCGAATTCAGCCGTCATCTTCGTGCTGTCGCTCCCGTTTATGGTGAGGTTCTTCGTTACTACGGTGTTCTTATCGTAGTCACCCGCAGGGGTATCATCAGTCCTCGAATAGCCGGAAGGCTTCGGGATACCGTCCACCTTTAAGGTCACGGAAGTGAGCCTGTAATAAGGAAGCCCCTTATAGGTCAGTCCGAAGTCGGGCTTGTAACTGCTTCCTGCCTTTGCGATGTAGATATCCTTATCAGTATCTGAATAGGTCTTTATCACATTTCCCGTAAGGGTGATAGGGGTATAGCTTACCGTTGCGGAAAGCTTTTTCCATACCGCTACGAGCTTTACCGTACTGCCATCGTTAGTGGTGAGCTTCGATACCGTGCTTCCTGCAGGGATTACCTTTGCAGTCGTAGCACCTGTGGTATCAGTGCAGTTCGTATAGAGGGTAGAGCCTGAATATACCTGCCAGCCCCTTAATACATATCCTGTCCTCGTGCATGAAGGAAGGGTGTAGCTTCCGTCATACTTCATAGCCTTCGTGGTCACACTGCAGGTTCCGAGGTTGCCATCAAGGTTTATGGTGTAGTCGATGGGATTGTCTTCCGAATATCCGCACTTCGTACATTTCTTCGTGATGTAGCCGTTATGGTTATCGGTATAGGTGAAGGAGTGGGCTTCATTACCGAAACCGTTGCCTGACTGCTTTAAGCAGAGGTTGCACTTCACGAGATGGACTGTCGAGGAAACAGGCGTATAGTTCTTCGTATGTGTCCCGGTCTCAATCTCCTCATATCCGCTTCCGCATACAGAACATTTATAGCTTACTACCCTGTAATGCTTCGTATCAAGACCTGATGCCGTGTCCACATGCGTCTTATGGTTCTTTCCGCATGCAGGGCATGTATAGAGCCTGTCCATCGTCACATGTCCTGTGGTATCGCCCCATGAGTTCTCTGTCTTTACGAACTTATGGTTCTCATTGAGCGATTCCGTCTTCGTAGCCTTACATAAGGTACATTCATAGGTATATGTCACATAATGCTGTGTTTCTGACTTCGAAGCAGGGTCTGTGATTGTTATTATCTTCCAGTCATGACTGCCTGTTTCAGTATCGGTATTCTTCTGTGAGCATACCGTACAGGTATCCGTCTTCGTCCTCTTATGTGAAGTACCGTCTACCTTCGTCCAAGCACTGTACGAAGAAGACATCGAATGGTTCTGTCTTTCCGTCCTGCTCTCCGTATAACTGCAGATACTGCACTTATAGCTCGCAGTCCTCTTATGCTGTACCGTACCGTCAGTAGTCCAAGCACCGTATGAGGAAGCCTTAAGGTCATGGTTTCCGTATACGGTACTGCTTCCCGAATAGGTACACTTCGTACACCTCGCCGTATCAGTCCTGTAATGCTGTGTACTGCTGTATGAGGTATATGCCGTACCCTGTGTGGTGCTTAACGAATGGCTTTCGTCCTTCGTATAGGTCGTTGCATATCCGCATACCGTACATACCCTGTCATAAGTGACCGTATGTGTCGTAGCATCCTTCTTCGTATAGGATTTTACCGTATCCTTCCAAGTATGGGCAGACTTGCTTACTTCAGAGGTCGATGTGGACGATGAATAGCCAGAGTATCCGCATGCCGAACACCTGTAAGGCGTTGTGGCAGTCCTTATCTTCCAGTGATATGTCGCATCATACTTCCATGCCGTTCCGTCACTTGTGGTAGCCGTTCCCGCCGTCTTTGAATGCGACTGTGTCTGCACATATCCGCATACCGTACATGTCCTCCTGTGGCTTGTACCATCCACGCTCGTCCATGAACCGTAGGTGTGTGCCCCGGTATTTATCCTCGTGGAATCCGAACCGGATGAGTAACCCGTGTATCCGCATGTAGGACAGTAATAGTATATCGTGATATTCCTTACCTTCCAGTGGTTCGAGGCATCCGAAGACCAAGAAGCAGAGTCTGAATTAGACCTGCTCTTCTCTGATTTTCCATGATTCTCGTACTGCACATATCCGCATACCGTACATGCCCTCTTATGCTGTGAAGAGCCTGAGCTTATCCATGAGCCATAGGTGTGTGCAGACTGCTGGGTGTATCCGCATACCGTGCATGTCCTCTTGTGATATGAGGAATCGCTTGTCCATGAGCCATAGGTATGTGCCCCTACATTCGTGCTACCACCCTCTTTTGAAGTGGCTGTCTTCGTATTCTCCCTTCCGCATAATGAGCAGTCATAATAGGTATAGTTCGTTACCGCCTTCCAATGCTGTGTGGTATTATATGACCAATCACTTGCAGTCTTACTTCCTGTCCTTGTCTTTGCGGAATTATGGGCTTCATCTACGGTTTTTGTGGAAGTAGCCTTACAGACAGAACATGCTGTATTGTCCGTCCTTGTATGATAGGTTGCATTCTTATCCTTATATGAAGCACCCGCTTTTGTGACATCCCAAGAATGTTTTTCCGTTTTTTTATGTAAACTGGGATTATTCGAACATGCTTGACAATGATAAGTATTGTCCTGTTTTTCCCAACCACCATATTTACATGCGTCTCCTTTTGTGGTGGTAAAAGTCTGGTCTCCTTTTTCCAAATCCCTTACATGACCTGTAGTACATTTTCTACATGATGCTGAATATTTCACTGTAACCTTCGGCGTATATGTGTAATAACATCCAGCCGTGTCGGTATTTATTAAATTTGCCGTTTTGTTTAAAGGAGAGTCATCATTACGCCAATAATAACGCACGGTCTCACTGATTATAGGATGCCCCTGACATTTTTTAACACTGAAGCCTCCGTCATAGCTACCAATGCTTACTGATGTTATTTTACCCGATGTTTCATCTATTGAAACAGATACACCCTTAACGGATATACTGTCTGGGGTGACATAATAAAAGCATCCGGTTGAAATCGAGTCTGCTAATGAGGCACTGGACTGGTTATTGCATCCACAACTGCTATAAGCTGAAGTGCCGTTTACATAACATATTCCAGTCTTGCATTTACCGGAACCGTCTCCTATCTCTATGGTCTGATTGCAGAGGGTACACTTTGCACCTGACATGGTGTGGGCTTCAGATGAAACAAGTACCTTTCCGCAGGTACTGCACTCTACCTTATGCGTATCGGTACCCAGAGATATATACTTCTCTGAATGGTTAGCCTTCGAGCCTGTCTGGTTCCCGCAGACCGTACATACCTTCCAGTGCTGTGTGGCATTTGTTGACCAAGAATCAGCCCATGTATGCTCTACTACCACACTGTTGGTCTGTCCGCAGTATTTACATTTATAGGTTGCCGTACAGCCTGATTTCGTTACGGTGTCCGTACAGGATGTGGAGCTTGATGTCTTTGATGAATACCCCATAAGGACACCGCATTTCGTACATTCACGCCAGTAATAATGCTTGCCGTTTCCTGCACCCCTCCTCATCAAATCTGACTGTGTATGGTTTGTTTCGGAGTATCCGCACTTCGTACAGCTTGTGGTACAGCCCGATGTGGATGTTGTACAGGAAAAGCTTCCTGTATAGGTATGACCGCAGGTACTGCATTTCTTTGTCGCAGTGTGGTTCCATCCGCTTGAATGCGTCTGTCCGTAATACGAACCGTAGGAATGCGATTGTGTAGTCGTAGCAGAACACTTTGAGCATTTCTTCGTGCAACTGCTACCGCCGTCATACCACGAACCATAGGAGTGCGAGGTATGATAACCGCCGGAACAGGTACATTTTGCTTTTGCCTTACCGCATCCTGCACAGGCTGTCGCACCATAAGCCGTTCTGGGAGGGCTTATGGATATAAGAGCAAGGAAGCAGATGCACATTGCAAAAAAACCGAATATTGTCCTTGACCTTCTCATTGTTTTTCTTTTCCTTTCTTTATAGATTCCATACTGCCGTTATGCTGAATACGAGCAGATACGACAGATATAGTGAGGGGAGGAACGGCAGATACAGGCTCCGTCCCGAATCCTTATACCTTATACCCCTCTTCCTGCACCCGTATAGCTGATATACGAGCTGAAGGGCATACCCCAAGGTAAAGGATAAGAGCACTGTAAGATACGCACCCGCATATATCCCGTAGACTGATACACAGGTCATCATTAGCGTATCCGCAAAGCCCCTCGTCCTTACCGTAAGGACTGTGAATACCAGAGGTATGAAGGAATCAATGCTTACGGCATTTCCCGATATGAAGCACATCATTATGATGGGTACCATAGGCACGAGGAAGGTCATATCATATGCTTCCTGCGTCCTGTAGTCCTGTTCTGCCGATATGCAGATAAATCCCGTAAGGACTGAAAACAGCCAGTCATCCATGATTGCGGAGGCGACACCTCCTGCCATCATGAAGAATATCAGCGAAGCCGTATGCTTATCAAAAACAGAAGCAGAAGATGAACCCTTTTCACCTTCTGCTTTCCTTAATATCAGCCTGAGTCCCTCTACGATAAATATGGTTAAAAACAGATATCCTATCCTTATCATATCGTCAGCTCCATTATCATGTTTGCAATCCTGTCAATCTTTTCCTGTATCTTCGGAAGGTTCTTCCTTACATCCGCAGGGTTCGTGACATCGAGCTTCTTCATATCCCTGACAATATCTGATTTCAAATCCTCAAGCGTTATTTCCGTATGTCTGTCCATTAAAACAACCTGTGCCTTTCTTAATTAACCTTTACAAGATATACCTGATAGCCCAATGCTATCATTGAAATGATTTCGTCTGCCGTAACACTGTCTACGGTTATCTCGAACTGCGTTGTCTTTGCTACCGTATCATCATTCATTATCTCAAGCCCGTCTGCATCAAATGCCCGGTCAAGGAAAATATTCTCATAGCTCTTCGTCAGAACCTCGAATGATACATCCGTCTTTGTGTATGTATATCCGTTCTCGTCATATTCGGTTGTCTTTTCATCTTCCTTATATGAAGGCGGTACTATGTACACATCAACATAATCAGAAGCCCTCAATGTACCCGATACGCATTTGTAGGGTGCGTCCACGAAGAGCGAAAGGCTCTTTGTACCTTCCCCTGCTTCCGGAAGTTCCTTAAAGAGCGTTGAGGTACATAATGTATTCGCATCCACATCGGCTACGAGGTACTGTCCTATGAGCGAGTCCGGGTCAAGGACTGCTGTTACGGGCACATTCTGGGGTGCGATGTTTATTACCGTAAATCCCGAAGTGTCCTCAATCTTCGTACCCTTCTTCATATCCTGCCCGAAAGCAAGATATGCTACCGTCTCATATTTTTCAAGTGCGGTATTCTCCGCAAAAACAAGCAATCCGTATGCAACAAGTGCAAGTACGATTGCGAGGGCACCGCCGATGAGGTAGCCCTTAAAATTCTTCTGCTTCTTATCCTTCTTATTTGCCTGCTTTAATGCCATTTAATTAAGTCCTTCTTTCATTTCAGACAGAAGTGAGCTTCTTTTCCGTCACGGATACAGGAATTACCGCTTCCTTCTGTGAGGTGTTCTTAAATCCCCTCGGGACTATCAGCCGTCTGCACCAGCAACAGCGAATCTTCCTGTTGTCACTGCAGGGAAGGGGATTCCCGCATTCGGGACAATCAAAAGTTTTTGTCTTCTCTTTCTTAACCATAATCCTTTCCTTACTGTTCGGTAAGGGAGACATAGACCTGTCTCCGTACCATTCTGATATTCCCCGCAAATTTTACGGGAAACTCAAAGTCTACATATACGGAGGTCTTTGTTACCGTATCCCCTTTCGGGGTGGTAAGCCCTGTTCCGTTATATGCAGTCAGGACAGAACCGTTATACTCGTGTACGCCTGTCCCTGCCGGAGTGACATTGTAGAATATCGCTTTAAGTATCCTGCATTCTCCTGCCTGCCCTCCGAGGTAATCACCTGTGACGGTGAAGGTTCCGTTATAATATTTCTGTGTGTTATTGTAGGCACCGTCCGTATGGTTGCCTTTATATCCGAGGTTCTTCTCGATGTATCCGCATAAGAGCCAGTAGTTCGTGTTCGTGTGATAACCGGTTCTGAATTCCTTCAAGACCTTGTCCTTTGAGAGTGCGTACTCCGTAGTATCGTACTCAAGCGAAGCAAGCGAGGCTTCAGTGATTATGTTCTCCGTCCTGTCACAGTTCTCCGATACCGAATACCACTGGAGCGTGACCCAAGAGAGGGTCAGTACGAATATTGCGAACCACATTCCTACGAGCCATGAATAGCCTTCGGATTTCTTAAAAAGACGGTTCAGCATTTTCATATCGGCACCGTCCTTTACTTGTTATGTTTAGCAGTCGAATACTGCTTTGTCCTGAACACATATGTATCCTTGAATACCCCGCTTATCGAGGCAATGTCAAGGTCTGAAGCGTTGACCGTAACCACCAGTTCGAAGGATACCTCTTCGCCATAGCCTTTTTTCGTGTTCGTTTCATTGTAAGTAACTGCGATTGAAGGGTTGTCCGGGAATATCTCCTTTACCCTTTCAGTAACCTTCGCCATGTCAGCAGAGGTAAGTTCACCCTGCTGTTCAAGCAGGAGAACGAACTCCCTACCGACATTATCGACACTACGCCTTATCATCATGAGCTGGATGAACTGTATGCTCGCCCAGAGCGTCATGAGGATAAGGAACAGACATAATGTAGTGCCGAGAATGTCACCTAAATCACCTTTACTCTTCCGTAAAAGCAACTTTTTCATAGAGAGGTCTCCTTTTTGCGGAAACTGCCTGCAGTCAATTATCAGTTACCAAGAGCGTTCAGCTTGGTATCCATAGTGCTAATCTGGTCGTTGAAGCTGTTCATAATCTTATCCTTGAAGAGGACGAGGACTACTACTGCTACAAGAATCAGACCGATTACAACGATAAGTCCGTCAAGACCTTCTGACTTCTTCTGAAGCACTACCTTTGCATTGACTGCCTTCTCTGTTACCTTGTTCTTAAGACCTTTGAAAAATTCCTTCATTTTCATTTTCTCCTTTGAAATGATATAGTTTTATAAATATGCCCGTAAGCCCTTTAGAACTGTGCGAGCAGACTTACCAAGAATCTCCACATAATGAAGCCTATGCCGTCCGCAAATACGAGGAGCATCGCTATGGTGACCGCACGGTCAAGGTGTGCCCTCTTTGCGTCAAAGGCGTTCTCCCTGTTATTGAGGCACTGCTTTGCAAGGTCTCTTGCACATTCGACCATCTGACCTGTCTCAATGCCCTGCTTCATTATGGTGCATAATGCGAGTATCTCGTCCGAAGTGAACTTCGAGGCGAGCTCGTCAATGTTCTCCGGTGTGGTCAGGTCGTTGCACTTTATGTGCCTTCCGAATACCTCAAGGGCTTCCTTGAGCCTCGGTGTCTGAACCACATCCTTTGTTTCGGCGAGTGCTATCGCAAGATATTCACCGCCGGAAACCTGTATTGATATGGCAGAAGATATGGACATTACATCCTGCCCCATCTTTGCGTTATCCTTCTTATCCCTGTATCCGAAATAGAACGGCGGGGCGAAATAACCTATGATACCCAGCCAGCAGTATCCCGGTGCGATTACGAAGATTACGAACATAAGTATCACTGCACATACAATGTTGCCTATGATGTAATAGTGTGGCTGAAGGAATTTCGGGTTGTAGAATTCCACGCCCTGCGAAATCATCTTTTCCTTCTTGCCTGCCCAGTCAAACTTTCCTTTGCTTACCTGTACCCTTCCGTCTATGAAACGGAGGACTACCTGCCCCGCATCTGACCTTACCATCAGCCTGTATATATAGAAGATGACAAGGAACACATCCGAAGCTACGAGAACCCTTATGAACGGGGTAGCCCAAGTGTAAGCCATTAAGCTCTCGGAAAGCCTGCTGATGATATCTTTTATGGCTTCCATTCTTTACCTACCGTCCTTGTATTATTCATTGTAGTTTTGGTTAAAAATAAGTTTTTATACTGTTTATGAAGCTTTTATGCTCATTTCATACCCATCACTTGTTGATACTTACCAACTGAGCAAGAACCGCCTATGCTTCAGCGTAGGCTGTATCCTTGCGAAAGTTGGAGGGTATCACTTGTTGATACTCACCAACTGAGCAAGGAACCATCCCATCACGCCCATGAAGACCACGATACAGATGATACCGATAGGTTCAAGGAAATGAGCCCATACATTGCCGTCTTCGAGCATACCGCCCATAATCCCTATGATGGCTATGAGTGCTACCACTACCACGCCCAAGGTGATTAGGTTCTCCTTGATAACGCCCGTGAGCTTCTTCTTCTCATTGACATATGCCTGTGAGTCAAGCCTCAATGCCTGAACCGTCTGATAGAAGCCTCCCGAGTACTTCTGTGATACCTCAAGGGACTTGAGAACCTCACGGAACTTACGGGATTCTATCTTCCTTCCGAGGTTGGCAAGTGCCTGCCAAGTTCCCATCGTACCCTGTGCCTCCTGTACGCACTCTATAAGGCATTCACGGAGGATGGGCTTGAAACGATGGGCTATTGCACCGAATACCGATATGATTTCGGTATTACCCGTTGAATAGTTATTGAGCATGTTAAGGAACATGACCATTTCCGATTCGACTTCCTTATTGTTCTTCATACGCAGAAGGGTAAGATAGCCGTAACGGATGAACCAAGTAGCTATGAACATGACCGAAGCAAAGGGTATGGTGAGGATTAATGCACCGAAGGCAAATGCAAAGACACTGAAATAGATTGTCCTCTCAAAGAACTGCCACGAGGTCTTTGCCCTGCCTTTCGTGTAATACCTTGAGAACTTGAAGGTATCATCAAGCCAGACCGCAAGCTTATTGTTCATACGGTCAGAAACATATCTGTTCTTTTTCGCCTTCTTGAAATCAAGGTCTCGCTTTGTCTGTGTCTCGTTTATCCTTATCGAAGCGTCTTTCACGGAAGGAATGAATATGAGCAGGAACCCTAAAAGGATGACTGCCATTATGCCTATGAAGGCATACATCCTGAAGCCCGGTATATCCATATACAGCCCTGACACGAAAGCCGTTATCTTATCAATGAATTCCATATCAGATACCTTCACTGACTGTCACATACAGTGTTCCTTTCTGCCTTGAATAGCCCGTATCACCCGAGATTACATATGTAGTCTTCGTTACCTGTCCGTCCCTGTCGATTACCGACTCTTCCATTTTTCCTGAAAGATAGTTATACTGACGGATTGTAAGGGCTTCGTCCTCATAAATGATTACATTCCTGATATTCGCATCCCCGATAACCCAGTTCCCGTCTATGGAGTCCACATTCTTGAAGAGCGAGTCTTCTTCATTGTAGATAGAGGTTATCGTGGAAGGATATGTGTTCTCTGTTTTCGTGGTCACCCATCTGAATGTACCGTATTCCTCTACAATCTCCTGCGTTTCGGTATACAGGGGATAGACCTTATCCCTGTTCTCACCGTCAAGCTGGCTGTAATAAAGGGTTTTCAGCTTTCCCTCACTGTCATATACGGCATATGCCCTTTCGGTCTCCGTCTGGATTGCAAAGCGGTTATCCGTACCGAGCCTGTCAAGACGGGCATACTCGAACATCTTATCAAGAATCCGTGTGTCCTGATTATAATAGCCTGCATATCTCTCATATACCGTAGACCAGTCATGGTTCGCATCATAGATTACTTCCGTATCGAAGCAGGCGAGTATATTTCCTATGACAGGAAAGCTTCCTTCACGGCTATAAACACATGTGTAATGGTTCATTGCATCACGGGTAAGGGAATAACCTCCCATTCCCGCAGGAAACTGTCCCTCGGAGTCAAGGAAGGTATTCCTTACGGAAGCAGAGGCATCCTCAAAGGGCTGTCTCTCATTGAGCCACCCGTAGTGGTTTATCAGCTCTTTGGAAAAGCCGTTGAAGGAAAAGAAGGTGTAATCATCTGAATTCCAGTAATCATCCGGATTCTCCTCCTTCACGGCTTCCATCTTCCCTATATAGCCGTCAATAAGGTTCATGACGCTTTCTTCAATGCCGAGAATCCTCTCAACCGAACCGTTATAATCATTGTTCTGTATGTTGATGACATTCTCGGCTACGGGCTCTTCCTGCACAGGGGCTTCTGCTTCTTCTGCGGAACAGCCCGCAAGGAGCAGTGCCATAAGGCAGATGAGATAAATCAATCTGTTCCGCATGAAACACCGCCTTCCTATGCCAAGACTCCGACGGCAATAAGGACTGACTTCAGTGCAATGAGTACGATGCCGGAAAGTGCCATTGAGATACCCTTGACCTTCTCTTCGGGTCTGTCCTGTGTGATTGACATTACGATTGCGTAAATGCCCCAGACTGTAAGTCCGATACCCACAAATCTCATGACTGTGAGTATAACACCAAAAATCTTATTCATGCCCGTGACAGGGTCTGAAATTGAATTGGTATTGATAGTTACTGAATCAATGTTCATTCTTTTTTCTCCTTTACAGAAAGTAGTGTCGTAAAAGAGGAGAACATATCTGCCTCTTTCCGCTTTAGTTTTGGTTAAAAATAAGTTTCTTTGACTTCTTCTTACTTTCTATGCCCCTTTGAAGGCTTCTTATCATGGACTTCATCCATAAAAGGTATCTTTTCGAAGTCCTCTCCGAATATCTCCTTTGCCGTATCCTCGGTGTACGAAAAATCCGATTCCCATTTGAGGGATTTCGGCATGAGGAACTTCTCGGGGAATACCGTCTTACAGTATTCGATGATGGGCATACCCCTTATCTTTAAGAAGCCGATGACAAAGAAGGGAAGCCCCGGGATTACACAGAGGGTCGGGTCGAAGTCACCCGAGAACTTCTTCTGTATGAACCCCGATAAGAGTGCCACCACTGCCCCGGCTACTGCAAAGCCGAGCTGTCTGAAGGTGAAGTTTCCTACATCCTTCGTTTCTACCTGCCTTAAGTCCTTATTGATGATAATCTCCATAAAAATCTCCTATAAAATGAAATTGAGGAAGCAGATGAGCTTCGTGCCTTCGATGCATTCCGTATCCCGTCCGTGGATTCTCACAATCTCCTTCGGGAACGCCCTGCACTCGAACATCCTCCTGACCTGAAGGGAGGTCAGGGGAAAGCATCTCGCTACCTGCAGGCGTGTGAAATAGTTCTTACCCATATCGTTTCCTTTCCGGAGGAAAGCATTTCCCCCGTGGTTACCGGAGATATCTCCCGGCAACCGAGAGCATCACAGTCCAGTTTAAGGTATTTACGAAAACTGTCCTGTGAAAGATTAGGCTGATTTAACAGCCTAACGCATCACAGCATATCTGTTTTACACCTGAACACATACCGCCTGCGGCGAGCGGGAACAGGATGACCTTGATGAGTACCGACAGGTCTGTGATGTTGAAATCGGAGCTGAAGATGCCCATGATATAGCTTCCGCATAATGAGGATTCTATCGCTACGATAAGGAGCATTCCTACGCCCCATAAACAGATGGCAAAGAACTTCTTGATATATCTTGCACCCGTTGAATGCACACCCTCGTAGCAGTCACCCATTGCAAGGGGCACGAATGCTGTACGGATGTATATCTCAAGCTTCCTTGAGATAGCCTGATAGAGTATGATGCAGTTTCCGAGCACCGCACCGAGCTCTGCTATCAGAAGGTTGGGTATCGCACCGATGCAGTCCAAGATTCCCATCTCCCTTACCTGCTCTACCATCTTTATCTTCGCATTCTTCGTAGCCTCAAAGGATACTGTATCAAGTCCTTCACCATTGATTTTTTTGATTACCTCATCCACGATACCGTTGTTCGTATCGAATATGCCCGAAACGATAGCCGGGGCAAAATAGAGAAGGAGCCATCCGAGACCGAGCTTCAAGAAGCTCACCGCCATGGACTTCATGGTAAAATCTGCACCCTGCATGAGTGTGGTCTTTGAGTAGTCCATAAGGAAATAGATGACGAGAAGACACATTCCGAATGTCTGGAAATATTTGAATATGTTGTTCATTATCTCTATCGCCTTCTCTTCAGTCTCCTGTTTTCCACCGCCCGTATCCATGACACCGACCTTCATCCATGTGGTCACCGTTTCGGAAGGCGTGGTCACCATATCGAGCATACGGAGTACCGTTTTTTCAAGCCCGGATACATCATCATAGTCGAAGGTGACCGTACCGGTTGTTTCATCGGCTATGACTCCCGTTCCATCCTCTGCCCTTGCCTCAACCGTCCCGAAGAAGCAGAAGGCTGTCAGGACGGAAAAGAACACCGCCAAAATCTTAAGTTTTTTTCTCATACGATTAAATTCTCCTTGTTGTTCTCGAAGTACCTCTTCGCCTTTACATCCCTTGCCTCCCTGATTAAGTGGAAGTTCGGATGGTCGAGGAACGAGAGCTTATGGTCTACGAAGGTCACGATGTCACGGATATCCACGATGCAGTCGTTCCTGCCGTTCATATTGATGTCCTCAATCTCATCCATTGACATCAAATCAACCTCTGTGGGAGTGTACGAGGTCGAACCGCCGGACTTCTGTGAGGATGTGGATTTCTGCTTTATCGTGGTCTTGCCTATCTTCTCCTGTATGTATTTCTTATCTTCGGGAAGGGAAGAACCGAGGTAGAGCGTGGTATCCACATTCGCAAGGATGGTCTGATGGGATTCGTTGGGATAGAGTTCCTTGAGCTGTGCGATATCCTGTATAACGACATGCGTTCCGATACGGTATTTACGGCATGTGGCTATGATGGTATCGAAGTTCGGTATCTTGCCGATGTTCTTGAACTCATCGAGCATGAGCTCCACCCTCATCGGCAGTGCCGGGGTATCCCAGTA
>JAZQND010000035.1:0-6797 GCA_045627145.1 Ruminococcus sp.
TGAGTAAGAAAAAGCAGATAGGTACAGTAGATGCAAGAAAAGCCATCGAAGGCGTGCTTTCGCACTACGAGAGGGCTTGACGCAGCAGATGCTGTGCATAGATGCTTTTTCTCAGAAGGGGTTTTTAGAGGTGCCCATATATGAGTACCGCTGTTATAACTGTGTGTTTTTTATATTTCAGGTATTATCGTCATAGAACAGGCCTTCTGCATTAGTCATGATAAGTTCGTATGTTAAGTAATCAATGAAAACGTCTAATTTACCGCAGAAGCCGTTTGTTTGTATATAAAAGGTGATGTTATTATTAATGTCAGCCGATTCTGACCAATAAATGGCATTATTAAAGCAGTCAGGTGAATCCAAAGGCGGATCGTACCAGCAAGCCGAACCGTAAGCATAGGGTATACCGCCATCATTTTCTGGTGAATGGAAAACGATTTTTATTTCGTCTGAACCGTCAGCCTCTATTTCCCAGTGGTAATCGCTTATCTGTGTTATTTCGAGTGGTTCAGAATATGTAATTTCAGGAATTGAAGTTCCTGTAGGTGTGGTGGTGCATTCGGCATAAAACGTTGTTGCTTGTGTGGTAGTATCAGGTATGGGAGCATTTGTAGTAGCATACTGAGGATAATTTTCGGTTCTTGCAACAGTTGTAGTAAAGTGCGGAATATATTCCGAAGTAGTAAATGTTGTTCTTTTTGCTGTTGTCTGTAATTTAGTAGAAGCAATGGTTGTAGTAGTTGCGAAATGATGTGTAGCAGAGGTTTTTAAAACAGTGGTTCTTGCAGTAGTAGTGGTAATAATGAGTGAACTTTCAGGAGATTTATTAGTTGTTGAAGAAAAACGCTGTGAAGTTGTATGGACGGCAGTTGTGGTTTTGCTTGTATGAGTAGTGGTTTTACTTGTACTGGCAGTGGTTTTATTGGTAGAATTTGTAGTTTGGAAAGAAGCAGAGACCGTAGATGTGTGTGTAGGTGCGGTACTTTCTGAAGATTCAGATTGATGGTTATTTGAGGCTGCATCGGTTTCAGAAGCAGTTGTGTTTTTTTCTGTTGAAACAGAAGTAGTACTATGTTGTTCTGATACAGCAGATACAGCTTGAGTAGAGGAAGTGATTTTTTTGGAAGATACAGCCGTTTGAGGTGATTTTGAAGTAATTACCGCAGAAGTGGTTATAATGGTTTCTGAATTGGCAGTTGTTATATCGGTTTCGGTAATAACGGGGATTTCATGTGATTTCTGGTTGCGGTGGAGAGCGTTTCTTATGTCGTTGTTTTTCCAGATACCGAAACCTGCAATAAGAACAGCACACAAACCGGAAGCGATAATGGTATTGCGTCTGATAAATGCAGCACGACGCATTTTTTCCTGAATACGTTCTTCACTTTTGCGGAAAACACTTTCGGCAATCTGTTTAGAGTCCTTCATAAATGAAACCCTCCTTTTCAAGCTCTGTTTTCAGGGCTATTTTTGCTCTGTATATCAGGTTTTCGATCTGCCTTGTAGTTTTATGCATAATTTTAGCAGTTTCAGAATTGGAAAATCCTTCAAGGAAAGCAAGGTGAAGAACCTGACTGTAATCTGTCTTCAGTTTGCCAAGTGCCTTGTAAAGCATTATTTTTTGTTCTTCTTTGATGTAAGAATGTTCAATATTTTCTTCATCAGAGAGGTCATACATATCGTCAATAGGAATGCTGCCGTGTTTTGAACTTTTTTTCAGATAGTCAAAAGCAATATTGCGTCCTATAGCGAAAAGCCATGTTTTAAAAGAACTGTTTCCTGAATATTTCGGACGTTTCACAACAAGCCGAACAAAGGTTTCTTCCATTAGTTCTTCTGATATACATATATTGTTTACCAGGCTGTTGATGAAAAGGGAAAGTCCGTCTTTATACAGATCAATCAGTTCCACCATGCCGTCATTGTCGCCGGCAAGAAAACGGCGATAAATATCAGCACCGTTATCCATAAAATCCAACCTTTCTTATTTATTAGTCTGTTTAACAGACAAAAACTCTCACAAAATATTATAATATATAAAAAAAAGTAAGTCAATAATAATCTGAAAAAACAAGAAAAAGCTCCGCCGTTAAAACAGCGGAGCAAAGGCAATGCCATAAATACAGTTTAGAGTTTATAAATCGGTGGTGGAGCAATATTATTGTTTCTGCTTTTGGCGGCGTTGCCTTAGTTCCTGATAAAGCAGACCGCATTTGCTGCAGTACCAGACCAGTCTGCCGGAAGGCGGAAACGAAAAATGAAGATTTATCTGCCATTCGGGATACTGCCTGAAAACAGCGGCAGTAGAGTCATTTATATAAGCCACAAATGAAATGAAGTGGTCTTTTGTCATGGGGTGGTCTGTGGTGACATACCATTCGCCGCTTTCATATTCGGCAGAAAGCATTTCTTCGGAAGAAGCTTTTTTCATTTCAAGGGGCGAAAGTTTTTTGCCGCAGCAGGTAATACCTGTTTCGGAGGTCGATGTGACTATATTTCCGCATTCGGGACATACATAGAAGATCATTTTTTTCATATTTCCGTTCACACTTTCATTTTTATTTATCTGACCGTTCAGAAGAAACTGCATATCGGTTTGCAGAACATCTGAAAGTTTTGAAAGAATGATGATATCCGGAATACCTTTTCCTGTTTCCCATTTTGAAACTGTTTTGTTGCTGACAGAGATAAGTTCGGCAAGCTGTTTCTGAGTAAGTTTGGCATCAAGCCTGAGTTTGCGGATAAGATTTCCGGTGTTTGAATTATTCATATTTCTCCTCACTTTCCAACGTTAACGGTAAGACTATGAAAATATTATATAGCAAAATAAAACTGCTGTCAATCTGCGTATAGTGGAGTACGAAAATAACCGCACAAAGCAGAAAGCAATGTGCGGTTCTATGAGAGGGAGATAAAAGCTTGAATTATTCAATTTCCTCGACTCTGACATTTGAGATGTAAACGGTTGCTGTTGAACCTCTGTGACCGAGATTAAATTCTGCACGTCCGTTGTTGTCATCTTTTTCGGTCATTTCAAAGTCGTAGGAATAGGACTGCTTTTCAGTAGAAATTGTAAGTTCTGTATCGGGTAGATATCTTATCCAGCCTGCGGTAGGAGCAGAAACGCATACTACGATAGGACGTTCCTCTGAAGCGTATGCATCAAACGACATTCTATACTTATGACCTTTTATCATTGGAAGATTCGGCTGGAAAATCTGAACCGAATAGTCTTCCGTACCTTCTTTTTCGGTTTGTATTTCAATCATATTATCGTGAATTGAAGCCGAACCGGCACCGCCGTTTGCGAGATAGAAAGTCCAGTCAACGTCATCGGATAGGTCTTCTTCAACTGAAAAATCTCCGTTATTGAGGAAATTGCCGGTTTCATCGGCTTCCTTGTAATCCTTTTCAGGCTTTTTAACGTCGGTATCATAGGAATCCTTCTGATAAACTCTTACATAGTCAACTTCAAATTCAGCATTGTCGAAATCTGTAGTTTCGTCCGGATTACCGGGCCATGTACCGCCGACAGCAAGATTTAGCTGAACGAAGAAAGTCTGGTCAAACGGGGCAGGGTATGGTTTTTCGTCCTCACCTTCAACGGCTGTGAACCAGTCGTTTACAGTGTGATAGAGGTTACCGTCGATATACCAACGGAACTCACCCGGTTCCCATTCAACGGAAAATTCGTGGAAGGAATCACTGTATGAATCGCCTGTAAGACTGTATGTACCCTGTTGTTCACCATGAGGTTCACCGTAGTGGAGAGTACCGTAAGAAAGGGAAGTATCGTTTCCGAGAATTTCCATGATATCAATTTCACCGCATTTCGGCCACTGACCGTAATGTGATTCATCAGTCGGCATCATCCAGACAGCGGGCCAGAGTCCCTGTCCTTCGGGAACTTTGGCACTTACAACTACCTTTCCGTACATGAAGTCCTGTTTATTTTGAGTAGTGACTTTGCCTGATGTATAATAATCCTTGCCGTCTTTTTCGGATTTTATCGCCTTGATAACAAGATGACCGTCCTTAACAAAGACGTTATCGGTTGAGGTTGTATATTCCTGAAGTTCTTCATTTGTCCAGCCGGGTTCATGAGGTTCGTAATTCCATATAGACTCGTCCATTTCAGAACCGTCAAATTCATCGTTCCAAAGAAGGTTATAGCCGTCAAGCTCAATATTTTCAGCCGGTGCTTCAGTTGCGGCTTCTTCTGTCTGTGGCTCGGAAACAGTAGTTTCTTCAGGTTTTGAAGAAGATGCGGTTTCGTTTTTTTCATCGTCTGAGCATCCGAAAAGGGCAGCGGACATACTTAAAGCACTAAAAAGGCAAACAAATTTATTTAATTTTGACATTAAGCAAAACCTCCGATTCATTTTTCAAAAATATTATATCATGTGAAAAAGAGCAAGAATATCATTATTATTCAACTTATGGTAATTTCATGATATTATTTTTAGAGATGCTCTTTAGAGCTGTTCTAAAGACAAAACCGCACAAAGCAAGTCTGACGGCTTTGTGCGGTTGTTTTTTAATGGCAGTTCCATGAATAATAAACGTCATCAAAATTTTGATTTTTCAGGTCATCTGAATTAATGAAAAATCCTTCTGTGCTTTTGAAAATGACAGAATCCTTGTTATTATAGTCATTATAGGCAATTTGAAAAAGGAGAGAGTCATAGTGACATGTTTCTTCATCATCAGGTGAAGAAATATCAAAATACGGATAGCCGAGCAGTGCGGTTTTATAAAGAGAATCCTGAATTTCAGAACATTCGTTATCATCCAGCAAATCTTTAGCTGTAAGAGAATCATCAAGATGTATACCGAGTTCTTTTGCGGCAGCGTGCATGGCTTTGTCAGATTCAATGCTGTTTGCATCAGGCATTATGGATTTTTTTTCAAATCTTATACCGACCTCATCAAGAAAATGAGGGGTATGACCGTTTTCGGCTGACTTTTCAATATATTCCTCAACGGAGTCAGCATCAGCGAAATAGTTGATTTCAGGGTGATAAACAACCTTGCATTCACTTTGAAAATCGGATTCCGAATCGTGCCAAACAAAAAACTGGAGCATACCGCTTTTGGGAAGGAAACTGTTTTCCGGAAGCTGACCAAGATCAAACTGTGCAAGAAAAAGCATGGGTATATTTTTTGAATTACACGGATACGGCATAGAAATGTCCCAGTAAGGAACGCCGCCGAATTTGCTGTCGGTAATAAGCGGAGTTATAGAATCGTCCTCGATTACCAGAACTGATTCCCTGCGGATGATTTTTCTCATTTTTTTAATAATAGCTTTTATCTCGTCATTTGCAGGGAGTTCAGGTATCCTGATGAGTTTTAAAATATTTGATTCATAGGATACGGAATTGAACTTTTTGAAACAAGCAAGAAGAATAAGCAGGATTCCGAATACAATAAAAAGGGAAAAAGCAAAAATTCCACCAAAAGTGTTATTATCGGAAAGCTCTTTTCCTATAACAGTGAGAACCAGCATTGAAACACCAAAGCCACAAAGTAAAGTTCCGCCGCAGAACTGAAGCGGATTAGGGAGAAGTTCATAATCGCTGGAACAGGTGTAGCGTATGGCATTTACTGCGGCAATAATGATAGAAGCGATAAGAATAAGCAGAGAAGCGTCCGATGTATTAAAAACATTTTTAGGTGTAATTATGTAGCTTATAAAAGAAATGATAAGAAAAAGTGCTGCTCCAAGCAGTGAAAAGCCAAAAATTCCGCTTGCAATACGTTTTGCTTTCAAGACCGAAGCATATTTAACGTCATTTTTTTTCTGACTCCAGCCGATAACGTCTATAACACGCTGACTGCTTCTGCGGAATGTGATCTTATCATCCAGTATGCCGGAAATAAATGAATACAGCGAATCAAAGCTTCTTATCGGCAGCAGAAAATACTGCGATTCAAAAATGAAATTTATCAGAATATCGCCGTCTATCTCTGAAGCACAAAGTGAAAACTTGTTGATGTTTATAGTATTTTCGGTTTCATTGTAAGCAACCATGTCTTCCTCTGATCTGGAGGAGAGTGACTTGTATACTTTATACATTGAATTCATGTGAGAACTCCTTAAAATCTTGTTAAGGCAACACCGCAGTTTATGTCTTGCTCAATCAATTAAACCTTGCCATCAATACTTGTTTGGGCGATGTTTAATTGGTACAGCAGCAGGATGCCGCCCATAATTTATATTGTATCACAAAAACTAAGGATTGTAAAGAACACAGGCATGATAATTGAATAATTAATATATCACGATATAAAATACGAATAGCGTTTTGAATATCTTGCCAAAATGGTATACTTTGTGCTATAATGCATAAGGAAGCAAAAATTTTTTTGTTGTACATAAATCTGAAAGGAGATAAATATGAAACGTCTGACAGCTTTGATTATTAGTCTTGGGATGGCTTTTTTCTGCGGAAGTTTTACTGCACATTCATTAGAACTTCCTTTTGTGCCGATTGAAGATATAGAATCGGCAAATTCATCTGAAATTGAGGAAAATACTTATGCTCCGAAAGAAGATGAAACAGTATACAGCGATAGCGACGAGATCGAACTTCCGCTTGTTGAAGAAAACGGAGATATTATTTCGGCTTCTGACAACAGAAGCAGTTCATCTGTAACCACAGACAAGAAAACTACCGAAACAACGTCAGTTTCCGGAACATCACCCGTAACAACTGCTGAAATTACATCCGAAACAAGCAGTTCTGAAATAGTATCTGAAACTACTGCCGAACAAACTACAACTGCTGAAAAAA
>JAZQND010000036.1:0-8843 GCA_045627145.1 Ruminococcus sp.
CGTTTTGAGTAAGAAAAAGCAGATAGGTACAGTAGATGCAAGAAAAGCCATCGAAGGCGTGCTTTCGCACTACGAGAGGGCTTGACGCAACAGATGCTGTGCATAGCTGCTTTTTCTCAGAAGGGGTTTTTAGAGGTGCCCTTATTATAATGTATCGTGAATAATAAAAATCAGCACCGAACAACTTGCGTTGAACGGTGCTGATTATTTTTATTTAGGGGCATCTCTAAAAAACTTTTTTCTCAGAATGTTTTTTAGATGTGACCTTTATTTATATATTCTTTAACAGAAAGATTTCTTACCGAATTGAGTACAAGCAGCATAGCCGTACCTGAATCAGCAAATACAGCAAACCACATATTAGGTAATCCAAGAAGTCCCAAAACAAGAACGGCAGCTTTTATCACGAGTGCAAAAATAATATTCTGATAAGCAATATTTCTGGTTCTGTCTGAAATTTTCTTAGCGTTAACAACTGCTTCCGGATCGGAATTGATGAAAACAGCGTCAGCGGCTTCTATAGCGAGGTCTGAACCTGTCTGCATAGCACCGCTTACATCAGCACCTGCAAGTACAGGGCCGTCGTTTATACCGTCACCAACAAACATTACAGGGCCGTAAGTAAAGCGAAGATTTTCTATTTCCTTTAGTTTTTCCTCGGGGAGCAGTTCGCCCTTAGCAGATTCAATGCCGATTCTTTGAGCTGCAAAATGTGCATTTTCTTTTTTATCGCCTGTAAGCAGTGCAGTATGAATACCCATACCGTTAAGCCTCCCAACGGCTGAAGCGGCGTTTTTCTTAATTGTATCCGAAACCGTAATACGTCCTTCAACCTTACCGTTTACAGCAATATAAACTACACTTCCGCCATCCGACTTTTGTCCTTTCGGAATAGGAACATCAAATTCGTTCATCATTTTTTCGTTGCCGCAAAGGACAGTTCTTCCGCTTATAACAGCTTCAATACCTCTGCCGGCAATTTCCGAAACCTTTTCAGGAGTACCGAGTTTAAGCTTATTGCGTGTACAATATTCAACAATACTGAGTGCTACAGGATGAGTTGATGATGTTTCACAGCTTCCGCATATTCTAAGGAGATGACGATTTGAAAGAACACCGAATGACTGAATCTGAGTAACAGTAAATGTTCCGTTTGTAAGAGTGCCTGTTTTGTCAAAAGCGATTGTTTTTATGCGGGCAAGAGCTTCAATTGATGAGCCTCCCTTGAAAAGTATGCCGAGCTTTGAAGCAGCACCGATACCCGAAAAATAAGCAAGCGGAACGCTGAGAACCAATGCACACGGACAGCTTATTACAAGGAAGGTAAGAGCTGAATAGATCCATTTGTGCCAGTCTCCGGTAACAATTGAAGGTATAACAGCAGTCAGGACCGCAATTATAATAACAATCGGAGTATAAATTTTTGAGAAGCGTGTAATAAATCTTTCTATGGTTGGTTTTGAAGCAGAAGCGTCCTCAACAGCCTGAGCTATTTTTGAAACCATGGAATCGCCGGCAGAAGCAGTAGCACGGAGAGTAATACCTTCTGAAAGATTTATACATCCTGAGTAAATCGGATCTCCGGCACGAACAGTTACAGGAACAGGTTCGCCATTGATAGCAGAAGTATCTATTCTTGACTTACCTGATTCAACAATACCGTCTGCGGCGATACGTTCGCCAACTTTGATTCGCAGAATATCACCGATTTTAATATCTTCAGAAGGGATACGCCTGAATTCGCCGTCAATAAGCACATCAGCCTCATCAACCTTTAATGAAGCAGTTTCGGTTATAGCCTTTCTGCTCTTAGAAACGGCATAGTCCTCAAAAAGTTCACCGATTCGATAAAAAAGCATTACACCGACAGCTTCCGGGAACTGTCCGAGAATAAAAGCACCGATAGTTGCAATTGTCATGAGGAAATTTTCGTCAAAGAATTTTTTTGCTTTCAAGTTTCTGACTGTTGACCTGAGAACGTTTACACCAAGAATAAGGTAAGCAATAATGTAAAGTGCCAGTGAAAACGGCAGCGAACCCGAAGTTTTTTCGCAGATAACAGCACCTATAAATACTTCCGCACCAAGCAGCAGACCTGCAAGATCAAGTGAGACCGTATCACTTTTTTCACGAACAGGAACTGCTTTTTTAACGAAATGCGGCGGTTCAGGTTCAGGCTCAGGTTTTTTTTCGGGTTTCATTTCAGTTTCAGGAACGAGATCTGAGGGCAATTCGGGTTCAATTTCGTGAGAAGAAGGCTTTTCTGCAATTTCTTCGTGATGTTCTTCCGAATTCTCAACACCCTCAATAAGTTCATGTTTCCCAACGAGATTTCCCTCATAAATTCCCTTTTTACTTTTGGGGAGGGGATTATCGTTATACATATCACCAAGAATTTCCTTATATTCATCAACAATATCAGGTTCTTCACAGTGTTTGTAATCTTTTTCATGTTCATCCGAATGGGAATGATTTTCGGTATTGGAATGCTCATCATGGTCATGTTCGCAGCATTCATGACTGTGTTCATGAACATGAGTTTCATTTGATTCAGAAGCTTCACTTTCTTCAAGTTCCTTAACAATTTCCTTGATTCGGCTTATACGCTGTTTTTCCTTTGCCGAATACGGAGCAATCTCAACATCCGGTTCAACAGAAGCTGCTGTCTTGGAAATAAGTTCAATAAGTTCATCTGAGAAAACAGCTTTAATTTTAAGTTTTTTCAGCGGATAATTTAGCAAGACCTCATCAACGCCGTCGAGTTTTGAAATTGCTTCCTCAACCTTTGCACCGCAGTGGGCACAATCAAGATTTTTCACTTCAAAATATTTGATAATCGTTTCAAGCTGTGGTACAGCTTCAGCATCCTGAACTATAGCTGAAATTTCAGAATTTATAGCAGCAAGTATATCATCTGAAAAATTTCCGATTACTTTCAGCTTTCGTACAGGGAAATTCAGAACTGCACATTCAACGCCTTCGATTTTATTCACAGCATTTTCGATATCAGCGGCATATTCAGCATTTTTAAGATATAATAATGAATAATCCTTTTCCATAAGTCACTGTCCTTTCAAACACGAATGGATATTCAAATTAAAATATACCATAAACAAAAAAAAATGTCAATAGAATAACGATATTTTCTTGCAATTCTCAAATAAAAATGGTATATTATAATTATGCGTAATTGCTTTAGTTTTATTATACTAACAATCTTTAAAATTTTTTCATGATAATTTCGTCTTTTTCGGCTTCCGAAATCACTTATATATGAAGGGCACCTCTAAAAAACCCTTCTGAGAAAAAGCAGCTATGCACAGCGTCTGCTGCGTCAAGCCCTCTCGTAGTGCGAAAGCACGCCTTCGATGGCTTTTCTTGCATCTACTGTACCTATCTGCTTTTTCTTACTCAAAACGGGTTTTTAGAGGTGCCCTGAAAGCTTTCATTATATTGCTTCACAAACCTAAGGCGACACCGTACAAAGCACGTCTAAAGACTTTGAACGCCATAAACTTGCATCTTTGTGCGGTGTTACCTTAACTTTGCCGTCAATACTTGTCAAAAATCCGATTCCGGCAATGTTTAATCCTCGAAGCAATAGGTATATACCAAAAAAGGAGTGATATTGCTCCGCCAATTAAATCTTGAATATTTTATGCGAAGTAATGAAGGAGAAAGTCAAGGAAGAAAACCGCAGGAATACTAACGTATTTCAAAGTTTTCTGACGTAGAATTTCTTCTTCAGGACAAGCAGAAAAATTCAGGATTTAGTTGGTGAAGCAATATCATGACTGCCGAAACGAAATGCCTTATTGGAGGTGGCAGGGTTATTTCAGCTTCATTCAATCCACAAACGGCTGATGATATAAACGTCAATGAACTTATTGCAAGTTGTTCAACATCTAAGAAAAGCCTTGAAAAACTGTATGAAATGTTTAAGGGAAGTGTTTTTGCAATCGGCTTCAGTATAACTTCCGATTATCACCTTTCTGAAGACTGTGTTGCAGAAACGTTTATCAGACTTACCAAGGCATCAAACTTTTCAGCCGAAAAAGGAAACGGCAAGGGGTTCATTCTGACCACTGCACGCAACGTTGCCCTTGAACTTCGCAGACGCTATAAAAAAGAAATATCAGATTTGGTTATTCAAAGCTACGGCGAAGCAGAACAAACTGTCGAGGACAGTATATATATAAATCAGCTTTTGAAATATCTTAACGACAAGCAAAAACAAACTGTAATTTTGAAATGCTGTGCGGAACTGACATTCAAAGAAATAGCCAAAATAATGAAATGTCCGGAAACCACTGCAAAATCGAGATATAAAAAGGCTATGACCATTTTAAAAGAAAAGGCAGGTGAATAACGGTGAAAAACAATGATATAGAAAAAAATCTGAAAGATAGAATGAATAAGCTTTCTGATAATGTTGACTGCTTTGACAAAATTTGTGAAAAAGCTTACTCTGCTGAAAACAGTGATTCTTTTGACAGCAATTTCACCGTTACAGACCTTGAAAATGTCACAGGAAAAAGGAATGCAGTTCCTTTCATCAAATGGGGATTAATTGCAGCCTGTGCTGTCTTGTGCATTATCGTATTTCCGCAGACATCGTTCATGAGAGAAGTATTTTCAAATATGTCAAACGAAACAGGAAGCAAAAAATATAATTCTATCGTTCATACCGTTCAGATAGAAACTGCAAACGAAAACAATTTCCATGTTTATGACCTGACAATAGATGAATACATGAAAAACGACTTTTTTGTTACACCAATGTTCTGCTGTCCGTTTGAAGACACAGGCAGGGAAGATGTTCGTGTCAGGATATTTGTAAGAATGTATGAAAATATTATTACCAATCAGGTCTATGCAATTGAATACAGCGGAGAATACAAGGAAGAAAATTTCATCGCCGCCGCCGAATCCAAAGCAAAGTTTACCGATGATGAATTTGCTGCCGCAAATGCAGCATTTCCGAATATTGAATATACAATTTGTGATGATTTTGCCGCTGCTTTCCTTAGCACCAATAAATACGGCAATATTTCAGACAAGGAAGGAAATGATATTTCAGCTGCTTCTTTTGCATATACTTCATATTTTAAAGATAATAAAAACGTATATCCGCTTATGAATTACGTCTTTTACAGTAACAGCAAAGATGGCGTTGATTCTTACAATTACAGAATTGCTTCATACACATCTGACAAAAACTCTCAGCAAGCTTTTGAACTGCCTGACAGACTTTCGGGATGGGAAAATTCCTTCTATTACAACGGCACATCTGCTATGCCCGAAAAAATCGTTTCACCATTCAGGGAAGCAGACCTTCCTGAAACTGTATCCGAAAACGAATATGAAATCGACTATATTATGCCATACCACAACTATGACTCATCTGCTTACGATAATGAATTACCGCTGAATCACGTTGATATACTGATAAAGGAACAGGATTACAGGCAAATCGGTTCACTGAACATACCAAATGATAATATGTACCATTCAATGCTGAAAATATATGTCAGCCCTATGTCACTATACGTTTCATCATACCACCAACCAAGAATAGTTCTGAAAGCAGACATACCGTTTGCGAAAGAGGAATTTTCTATGAGTGATATGTCAGTTATAGATATTAACAGTGTAAAATCTGGCGATGTTATCAGCAGCAGTGATGCAGAATTTATTGAAGCTACTGAACAGACAGAAAATTCAGAACAAAACAAATAAAAAAGGAGAATGACGCAAACTCCTGAAAAATATACAAATACAAAAGAAAGTTTATAAAAACTGCCTCACAGCCGATTTACAGCATAACTATGGGGCAGTTTTTTACGGGGCTTGCACATAAATCAAAAATATGCTAAAATAAGAACTATAAACATTTAAGGAGTTGATTTGGTGACAGATAAAAAAAGAATCGCTGTGCATAAAATAAGAAAACGTGTATTTGAGATTATTCAAATCAGCAAAAAAGATGATATGCCAAGCAAAATTTTTGATTGGTTCATAGCTGTTGTCATTGTTATAAATATACTTACAATTTTCCTCGATTCCTTTGATGAACTTGCAATGTACAGCGGTTTATTCAATGCCTGTGAAATCTTTACCATATCCGTTTTTGCTGTTGAGTATCTGCTTCGTATATGGACTGCCGATTTCCTTTACCCCAAATTCGGAAAATATCGTTCAAGGCTGAAATTTCTATGTTCGTTTGAAGGTATCGTAGATTTGCTGACAATGCTCCCGTTCTTTTTCCTTGACGGATTTGTTGTGTTCAGAATGCTTCGAGTTGTCAGAATATTTCATCTTTTCAGAGTAAATGCCCGATATGACTCACTTCATGTCATAACAAGCGTTATCATAGAAAAGAAAAATCAGATAATCTCCTCTCTTTTTATAATTATAGTTCTCATGCTTGCCTCGTCACTTGGAATTTACAATGTTGAACACGAAGTTCAGCCTGAAGTATTCAAAAATGCTTTTTCAGGTATCTGGTGGAGCGTTTCAACCCTTCTGACAGTAGGTTACGGCGATATTTACCCTGTTACTGCTGTCGGACGCATAATGGCGATATTCATAGCCTTTCTCGGTGTCGGAGTAGTGGCTATCCCAACCGGTATCATCAGTGCAGGCTTTGTTGAACAATACACACAGAAGCAGTATGACGATATACAGTTCAAGGACGTTGCACACGTCGGAGAAGTTCTGGTTGAGAAGGGGAGTCACTTCGCCGGCAAGACCATTGGCGAGGCTGAAGAAAAATATAATATTCGTATCTATATGCTCATCCGTGACGAACTATCAGTAATTGCATACGAAAAAGTAAAGATAAAATGCGGTGATATCCTAATTCTCAAATCCGAAAAAATAAGAAAGCGAAATTCAGAATATTGCTCTCCCAATTAAATCGTGAATAATTAGTGCGAAGTAATGACGGAGAAAGGCAAGGTTTTCTGACACAGAATTTCTTCGTCAGGATGAGCAGAATAATTAATAGCAATAACATGACTTTTTTTGCCAAAAAATGTCTTATGATGCCGAAAGTATGATTTTTCTTGCAGAATATAGTTGACTACAATATGATTTTATGGTATAATGAATGATATATTCACTATAGATTTATCAAAAAGCCATTGCAGATATGCAAACCGGCGATTCCATCTTATCAATACATATAAAATTTTGTTCAGTTATTCTGAACTTTAAAAGGAGGCTCTTTTATGAAAAATGACGAAATAAAATATGTCTGGACAGACAAAAAACGTACTATATTCGGTCTGCCGCTTTCTTTCACAAGATATTTCCTTACAGAATCCAAATTTATAACCCGTAAGGGCTTTTTCAGTATCGATGAAGATGAGATGGACCTCTATAAAATAATTGATAAAAAAATCCATAAGCCGTTTATTCAGCGGATTTTCGGCTGTGGTACCATTATTATATACAGCAAAGATGCAGACACTCCTACTAAGGAGATACACTGTGTAAAAAATGTCCGCAAGGTTTCAGACCTTATTGACAAGAAGCTTAATGCTGTCCGTGACAGATACGGCATCAGAGGCAGGGATATGATGGGTTTTAATCCTCATGTCGCAGACGATATCCATGACGGTATTGATGACGACATTCCTGACGACCACATTAACGAATAATATTATTACGGGGTGATAAAATGCTCTCCTTTATTACTGAAACACAGTCCTGCTGGGACAGGTTAAAGGCTGAAGAAAGACCAATTTTTATTTACGGAATGGGCGACGGTGCTTTGAAGATAATGAATGTTTTCAGAACAAAAGGTATCGTTGTTTCCGGTATTTTCGCAAGTGACGACTTTGTAAGAGGTCATTCATTTGAGGGTTTCCGTGTACATAAACTTTCCGAAATTGAAGAAGCTGTTGACGATTTCGTAGTTGTACTTGCTTTTGCGGCAGGATATCAGGAAATCGTAGATAAAATACACGAAATTGCTGAAAAACATACTCTCTATGTTCCTGATGTGCCTGTTGTCGGCAATGGCTTGTTTACCTATGAATACTGCAAGGAACACGCTGAACAGATTCAGAAAGTATTCGACAGCCTCGCAGATGATTATTCACGCAAGGTTTATGCAAGTATTATCAACTTCAAAATAAGCGGCAAAATTGAATACCTCAGCGAGGTTACAACTCCAAAGGCTGAAATTTACAGAAAAATTATCAAACCAAGCCTCAATGAGGTTTACGTTGATTTAGGTGCTTATAACGGTGACACTATCAAGGAAGTTCTTGAGTTTACTCACGGAAAATATGCCGCTATCTATGCTCTTGAGCCTGATAAGAAAAACTTCAAGAAACTGACTAAGTTCATTGACGGTATGCCCAATGTCTACGCTCACAATGCTGCTGCATGGTGTATTGATACAGAACTGCCTTTTGCTGCTAAAGCAGGCAGACAGTCCGCTATTTCCGCAAGTTCTGAAAACATGATAACTGCACGTTCAGTTGACAGTGTCCTCGGAAAGAGATATGCAACCATCATTAAAATGGACGTTGAAGGCTTTGAACGTGAGGCAATATGGGGTTCAGCACTGAATATCGCTCATAATACACCCAAAATGATGGTTTCGCTTTATCATAGAAATGAAGATATATTTGAACTTCCGCTTCTTATCAAAAAGCTTAACCCTGCATACAAACTTTACATCAGACATCAGCTCTATATCCCCGCATGGGAAACTAACCTTTACGCAACTGTATAAGGGCACCTCTAAAAACCCCTTCTGAGAAAAAGCAGCTATGCACAGCATCTGCTGCGTCAAGCCCTCTCGTAGTGCGAAAGCACGCCTTCGATGG
>JAZQND010000037.1:0-5414 GCA_045627145.1 Ruminococcus sp.
CACTACGAGAGGGCTTGACGCAGCAGATGCTGTGCATAGATGCTTTTTCTCAGAAGGGGTTTTTAGAGGTGCCCTTTAAGAGCCTGTTCAGATAATGAACAGGCTCTTAATTTTTTTAAGGCAGCACTGCATAAAGACTGCGGCTGTGTTGACCTTATACATTTCCCTTTTCAACAGTCATTTTTATCTCTTTTCCGTTGCTGACGGCTGTAATCCTGCCGTTGAAACAGGTTGAATATGCGGGAATGCCTCTTTTCGAAAGCAATCCCTGTGTGTTGGACGAATACTCGCTTTTTGAGGAGCAGACAACAGCACATTTCGGCTTTACTGCTTCAAGAAATTCAGCAAGATTTTCAAGCTTTCTTCCGTGATACGGCACTTTCAGAAGTGTACATTCACCTATATCCATTATTTCATTCAGCCTTTCCTCCATTGCATCACCGGTGAATAACAGCGTATTTTCACCGTGAACAGCCTTCGTAACCAACGAAAAATCGTTATCGTTGCCAAATCCGTAATCAGTTTTTTTCGGAGCATAAACCGTATATTCAATCTCGTCAAGAGTAAATGAAGTGTCACTTGTGAGTAATTCGGAGGTTATTGATTTATTTTTCAGTGCCTTGTTATATTTTTTCATTTCGTCGCTTGCCTCGGTGTAATCCGGAGCAAGAACCCTTTTAACGTCAAGTTCCTTGATGACCTTTGCCGCACCGCCGACATGGTCTTTATCATAATGGGTGACGATAAGGCAGTCAACCTCTGAAACGCCCTCCTCATCAAGAATTTCAACGATATCCTTGCCGTCCCCCTTTTCTCCGCAGTCAATAATGACAGTACTGTTTTCTGTACGGAGTATCATACCGTCAGCCTTTCCGAAATCAAGAAATGTAACTTTAAGTTCACCGTTTACGACCTTGATATTTTCATTTTTTCCGGAACAAGAAGCAAGTCCGCAGACAGCCGCAGCAGACAGCAATATAGAAATAAGCTTATTTAACTTAAACATATTAATCATCTCCTTTAATACAACCAATAATATAATTTTACCATTTCATCCTTAAATTAATCTTAAGGGCACCTCTAAAAACCCGTTTTGAGTAAGAAAACGCAGATAGGTACAGTAGATGCAAGAAAAGCCATCGAAGGCGTGCTTTCGCACTACGAGAGGGCTTGACGCAGCAGATGCTGTGCATAGCTGCTTTTTCTTAGAAGGGGTTTTTAGAGGTGTCCTTAATACACTGCACTATCTTTGTACAGTATTGCCTAAAAATACTTTTCATAAATTTGTCAAACCGATATTTTTTCTTCTTGCTCTTGCAATTCCAAAATTTTTGTTATATAATAGTTATTGATATTTAAGGAGGGTAATCTTATGCATACTGAAACCAAAATCGGCTTTGACAACGAAAAATACCTTAAAACACAGTCTGAACATATCAGACAGCGTATCGCCCAGTTCGGCGACAAGCTTTACATGGAGTTCGGCGGAAAACTCTATGATGATTTCCATGCCTCACGAGTTCTCCCGGGATTTAAACCTGACAGTAAACTCCAGATGCTTCTTCAGCTTAAAGAGGAAGCTGAAATTGTAATCGTTATCAATTCCGGAGACATTGAAAAAAACAAGGTGCGTGGCGACCTTGGAATCACCTACGATGTTGACGTTATCCGTCTGATAAATGTATTCAGCAAAATCGGACTTTATGTCAGCAGTGTTGTCCTCACCCGCTATAACGGTCAGCCCAGTGCAGATGCTTTCCAGAGAAGGCTTGAAGCACTTGGAATTAAAGTTTACCACCATTACAATATCAAAGGCTACCCCTCTGATGTGAAGTATATCATAAGCGATGACGGATTCGGCAAAAACGATTACATTGAAACTTCACGCAAACTTGTCGTTATTACAGCTCCCGGTCCGGGAAGCGGAAAAATGGCAGTCTGCCTTTCACAGCTCTACCACGACCATAAACACGGTCTTAATGCAGGATACGCAAAATTTGAAACCTTCCCGATATGGAACCTCCCGCTTCGCCACCCTGTAAACCTCGCATACGAAGCCGCAACATCCGACCTCAACGACGTTAACATGATCGATCCTTTCCACCTTGAAGCCTACGGCAAAACCACAGTCAACTATAACCGTGACGTTGAGATATTTCCCGTACTCAATACCATGTTTGAGAAAATTCTCGGAGAATCACCGTATAAATCCCCTACCGACATGGGCGTAAATATGGCAGGCAACTGCATTGTTGATGACGAAATAACCTGCAAAGCGGCTAAAGACGAAATAATACGACGCTATTACACAGGTCTTTGCGATTACAAAAAAGGTATGATATCAGAGGACGAGCTTATGAAGCTTGAACTTCTCATGAAACAGGCAAACGTTACACCCGATGACAGAAAGGTCATCTCAGCCGCACTCGAAAGAGAGGAAGAAACAGGCGGCCCTGCAGCGGCTATGGAGCTTCCTGACGGAACTATCCTCACAGGAAAGACATCGAATCTTCTTGGAGCAGTTTCGGCACTTCTGCTGAACGCCCTTAAATATCTTGCAGGTCTTAATAGTGACATACTGCTTATGTCGCCGCAGGTAATTGAACCTATTCAGGATTTAAAGGTTCGTCATCTTGGCAACAATAATCCAAGAATACACACTGACGAAACCCTCCTTGCCCTTTCAATATGTGCAAATTCAGACGAAAACGCCAAAAAAGCAATGGAGCAGATATCAAATCTGCGTGGCTGTGAGGTTCATTCAACCGTAATACTTTCTGCTGTTGACGAAAGAATATTTAAACGTCTTGGAATAAATCTCACCTGCGAACCCAAATACAGCAACTAAGATAACACTCTATAACAAAGTCCCCTCAGTAATTTGAGGGGACTTTTGTATTATACCTTGAGGTATTTTTCTTCAAAATCTGAAATTTTCATTGGTCTTGCAAAATGGTAACCCTGAAAAATGTCACAGCCGTTCTGAATGAGGAAGTTGACCTGTTCCTCAGTTTCAACGCCCTCGATAATAAGTTCAAGATTGATTGAGCGTGCAAGCTCGATAACCTTTCGGAGAATGGTCATGCTCTTCTCAACATTTTCGGTTTTTCTTAGGAATCCCATATCTACCTTGAGAACATCAACGTCAATATTCATAAGTGAATTGAGTGATGACTGACCGTTTCCGAAATCGTCCATTTCTACACGGAAACCTGCGGAACGAAGTTTGTTTATCAATGGAAGATTGGTTTTAAGGTTTTCTATGATAGCTGTTTCGGTAATTTCAAGATGCAGATTCTTTGGCTCAAGGTTGTATTTCTTGACCAGAGAAGTGATAACATCATAAACATCCATCAGACAGAAATCCTTCGGGGAAATATTAACTGAAAGATAGAGTGAATCACGACCTTCTTTACGCCATTTATCAAGCTGCATACAGGCACGTTCCCACATATATGTATCCAGTCTGCCGATAAGACCTGTTTCCTCGAAAACACTGATAAACTGGTCAGGTCTGACCATGCCGCCGTCAGGAAGTAGCCATCTTACCAGTGCTTCACCGCCCTGCGTTTTCCAGTCAGCACTGAACTGCGGCTGAATAAACGGATGGAACCTGCCTGTATTGAGAGCCTTTTCAAATTCGCTGATAATTTTCTGCTTATTGATAAATTGTTCTCTCATATTGGAATCGTAGTAAGCAATGATATTTTCATAGCTGTCCTTGATTGTTCTGATAGCAAGATTAGCTCTGTCGCACATTACCGATACTCTTACAGAACGGTCGGAAACCTCATAAACACCGAAATGAACGTGTATTTTGAAAACCTCGCTGTCAAGGAAACTGCTTAATTCAACCGATTTGGAAATAAGTATAGCCTCAGAAAAGTTTGCCTTCATCATACAGATAGCGAATTTATCTCCTGACATTCTGCCGTAAACGGAATTTTCAGAAGCGATATGTGAAATTGATTCTGCCATGGTTTTAAGCAGTTTATCACCTATTTCAACTCCGAACATATCGTTGATTACCTTAAAGCTCTTTACATCCGTACAGATTATTACATACTCATCATTCGGGTTTTCGTCCATAAGAATAGCAGCTCTTTCACAGAAAAAGTCCATGTTGTAAAGACCTGTCAATGCATCATGTGTTGCACGGTACTGTTCTTCCTCAATACGTTTAAACTCTTTTGAGCAATCATGCATAATGAAGAAACAGCCGAGATATTTTTCATTTTCGTCTATAATTCTTGTATAGCTGTTTTTGAAGAACTTTTTCTCACCGATGATATGACGCTGCGTTTCCCATATAACGTCATTTTCTTTGGCTTCCGGATGCTGTGAAAACCACCTATTGATAACTTCCATTATCTTGCAGTTATCAATATATTCATCGGAGAAATATTCTCTTGCCTTATTATTGGAATAAACGATATTTCCGTCCATATCAACACAAATAACGCCGTCCTTAAAGCTTTCGATAGTCAGGAACATCAGTCTTTCGGTAAGTCCCTGCGGAATATAGGAAACGGAGAAATAATAAACGCCTATTGCGATAAGACCATATAAGAAAAGTGAATAATCAAATTTAAAGTCAAGATTGATATAAAGAATATGGGCAGAGAACGCAATGGCGAGCATAACAAAAATAGCAGCATATTTGCCTTTATAGACCTTCGGGGAGGTTCTTGTTTTCCAAATGAGCCTCAGCATTGACAATGCCATAAGCAGACACAGCAAAACAAAGTGGTAAATAAATCCCTCTCCTCTTTCGTTTATTGTATAAAAAGCCGACTCTCCTTCTCCCAAGTTTCCGACACTGAAATACCAGTGGGTTATCGGATTCAGTGCTATCAGGAGCGTATCAATGCTTATAGCAACACCGATAATACTGCCTTCTTTTTTCAGCTTTGGCACTAAACCTGCGTATCTTCTGACAAATGAAACCATAGCCATAACTATTGCATCAAGGAAGATATAATAAACTCCGTAACAAGCCTCAGAAAGGAATTGATTCGGCAGAAGCATTGCCGTAGCATAGGCAGCTACCGAAGCACACGCTGACAGGAGCAGTTTTTTCAAGACCTTCTCCACAGGATTATTTTTAGCTTTATTAATGCTGAATAAAAGGCATCCGAAAATGAGTATCGCAGCCACATATAAAACTGCAATGTGAATCCATTTCATAATTTCACCTTCACCAACAAAATACAATTTTCATTTTTCATTATTGGAATTATCTTTTAGAATGAAAAAATATGAATACATTTTAAATTAACTGAATAATTATGTACGTCACAAAAATATCAATCTTTTATTCCTATATAATGAACCTTTTCTTTATTTTATCACAAACTATATAAAATGTCAATAATATATCGCAATTTTTTTGAGTTTTTTTCTTTTTTTTATAC
>JAZQND010000038.1:0-2870 GCA_045627145.1 Ruminococcus sp.
CTCAAAACGGGTTTTTAGAGCTGCCCTTTAAAATATTTAAGTCAACACCGCACAAAGCCTGTGCGGTGTTGACTTAGTTAATTCTGTTAAATTATGATTCCGGAAGTGCAGGAATAAGCTTCAGCAGATATTTCTGAATTGCAAGGGCGTCAAGGTTTGTAATGCCGTTGCCGCTGTCTGAACAGTCTGCATTTAATAAGCCCTGTGTTGTTATGTGGCTTGCTTCTGAACCATTTACGCCAAATCTTGAAGGACTTGCGATGGACTGCATAATTAAAACAACGTCAGCAAGGTTAACTTCGTTATCGCAGTTTGCATCACCGTAATTTACATTTGGATTATAAGGTTCCGGTGAATCAGAAAGCTCTGAAGTAGCGGTTGTTGTAGCCTGTGGAGGTGATAAAGGTGTCACTTCCGAAGTTGTTGTGATTTCCGGAGTAGTAGTTGCTGAAGAAGTTGTAGTAGTAGTCGTTGTTGTTGGTTTTGAAGTTGTTGTAGTTGTGGTTTTATCAGAAACAGGAGGCTTTGTGGTAGTATTGCCTGTATCGCCGAGACCATCAGCAGTTGTTCCGTCAGGTTCAGTACCATAATAGAGTTTGCCGTTAACGTAAACAGGAACGTAAGGAGTGATAACGCCGTGAACTGAACCGTCAGCAGAAGTTGTAGTCTTAGCACCGAGTATATCCTTGTTTGAAGGATCGTTTGTAGCATCCCAGCCGCTGCCGTAGTTAGGCATTACAAGTGCGAGGAGTATTTCACACTGCTGCATACCTTCGGAAATAGGAAGAACAGCACGTCCGTCAGGGAGGTTTACTTCAATGTAGTAGATATCGCCGTCGTAGTGTTTTACGCCTGAAATCTCGGCAGGTTTTACGCCGCTTCCGGCATACATTGCAGACTGGTCACGGTCACAGCGGATAACAACGTCTTCCGGATTAGCTCCGGCAGCCTTAACTTCGCTGAGATCCATGTAATAGCGGAAGGAGATATTATCCTGAACTCTTGCAGGCCATGCTGAGTGGTTTGTAACCTTGAAGCTTATGGTCATACCGCTTGACTCAGCACCCTTAGATGTACATTCAACGTAAAATTCAGGACTGTCATGAACTTCCTTCTGTGGGAATGAAGGATCTTTAGTTCCGCCGTATTTGTCTATCATTTTGCAGAGCATAGCTGTAAAGCCTGCATTATAGTCTGTAGCGACCTCATTGTTGATGTAATTCTCACGGTCATCAGTGTAAGCACCGCTTTCAGTCGGGCCTCCGACCAAAGCACCATAGAGGATATGGCGGCTCTTTTCAGGAACTTTGAGGTCATTTTTCCATGAACCATGTGCAGTTCTGTGATGAGGATTTTCAGGAGGATTATTGCCGTAGCCTACAACGTAGCTGCGTTTGTCAGGGTTGTCGCCGAGAGCATAATTTACCTGAGCTTCAGCAAATTCGGTATATTTTGAAGTATCATCGTTCTTGAAGATAGTATCGCTTGCAACGGAAGCGAGGAATGCGGCTGTATTAGCATATCTTAAACAGCCCCATGTTGTGAGCCAGCGTAATCCGCCGGGGAGAATCTTGGCTTCGTCGCCGTTTACCCAGCGGTCGAGGTGCTTCTTAACGTGAGCGATATATGTGGGATCGCCGCTGTTTATAGCATAGAGGAGCATAGCACCCTGCATATTGTCGTCCCAGCAGTGTCCCCAGCCGTAAGCGAGAACATCGCCCTCACCGAGCATAGTACCGAGGTTCGGGATATAGCTCTTAGCCTTATCGAGGTATGAAGAATCTTTTGTAGCGATATAGAGCCAGTTTGCGGCATAGAAAAGTTCGTCATAGAAGTGGCTTGAACGATAGAAGCCGGAAGCGTCACTGTCGTTGTAAACGGAGTCACTCTTTGAAGCATCGGCAAGCTTGAAAATATTTTCGGCGTGTTTTATGTAATCGGCTTTCTTTGAAGCGTCGATTTTACCGTCAAGTGCAGCAGCACCGGCAGCAAGAGCAGCAGCCATTTCACCGAATACTGCTGAACAGCCCTTTGAAGCTTTCAGTGTAGCACGGGCGGCAGCATAAGAAGTACCGCTGTCGTTCATACCGTATTCAAGAAGACCGATAGGGCCCCACCAAGTATGGTCAATAGTACCGTTTCCGACCTGATAAACAACTTCCGAACCCTGATCGCAGTCAGCAAGGTAATCAAGAACAAATTCGAGGTTGTTGACATAAGTTGTCATAAGGTCGCTTTTTTCAAGTCCGTCCGGATACTGATAGAGTCCCCAGGCGAGCATGGAAGCGGAGTAAGCCATAGGAAGGTTGAATTTAACGTGGTCACCTGCATCGTACCATCCGCCGAGAACCTCGTCGGTCATGGTTGAATCAGTTTTCCATTCAACACGGTTCCATTCAGGAAGCGGACCGGCTTGCTGAACCTCATAGAAGAAAAGTGACTTATCAAGAGCATCTGCATAGTTCTGATCGGAAGCGGCAGTAACTGCTGACGGAACAGAAAATGCAGTTGAAGCGGCAAGAACTGCTGCTGAAAGCAGACCGCTTGTTAATTTTTTAAGCATTGTAAAACTCTCCTCTCATAATATATTCGGGGCTGAGGCAATAAAGCACAAAATCATAAGGTAATCTTTGTGCATTTTCACCTTAAACTCCGTCCTCACGAGCATACATGCTATACATATTTATTATTGCATATTTTAAAGCATTTGTCAAGTTTTTGTAAAATAAAGGTGTGGCTAAAGGCGTTGTTAAAGAAAATCAACGATAGAGAACGGCAATTCACGGGAATTGGAAAATTGCTTGGATTGGCGAAGTTTAAATTTAGCATCACCGAAACGGTTATAAGCATCAACAAAAACAGAAACAACC
>JAZQND010000039.1:0-7504 GCA_045627145.1 Ruminococcus sp.
AGCCATCGAAGGCGTGCTTTCTCACTACGAGAGGGCTTGACGCAGCAGATGCTGTGCATAGATGCTTTTTCTCAGAAGGGGTTTTTAGAGGTGCCCTTATGATGTATTGCAGTAAATGCTTTTGCCATGCAAATTGTAGAAAAAGCTATTGTATTTTTTGTTAAGATATGTTATAATGAATTTGTAGTGTTTTCTATATTGCTCCCACAGATACCTTTATCAGATATTCACATTTTTGAATTTTTCTGATATAATAATTACTATGTAAAGGAGATTCAGAATGGCTATTACAGAAGCAGTGGAAAATTACCTCGAAACCATACTAATCCTTTCAAAAAAACAGCCCGATGTTCATGCAATAGATATCTGTTCTTATCTTGGCTATTCCAGACCTACCGTTTCAATAATCCTTAAAAAAATGAAAGACGACGAACTGGTTATCGTTGATAATGATAATCATATCAGACTTACAGAAAAAGGTAAGACTGTTGCAGAACGTATCTACGACCGTCATACTATCCTTACCTCATTTTTTGAAATGCTCGGAGTTGACCGTGATACAGCCGCAGAAGATGCCTGCAAGGTTGAACATGACCTTTCTTCAACAACCTTCTCTCTGCTGAAAAAATATTATCTCGGTCTTTCTGAAAAACAGAAAGAAAATAATCCTTAATCCGGAGGAAATAATGGAAAAATACGAAAAATTCCGAAAGGAAAACCCGGTTTTCATCTATAAAGCATATCATATAACCGAAAATGAAAGCGAAATTGAAGTAAGCTTTGATTTTTCTATACCGTCACTTGCAGAATTTCACCCCTCATGGACATTTTCAAAGCCTGATGATGTCCAAATAAAGGGCAACCTCACACTTGAAAGAATGTTCTTTTCACTTGGCATGGCTGAAGCAGTCAGCTATTGGAAAGCTGTTTGTTCACCCGAATTTCGTGTGGAATGCGGAGAACTTTCCCAAGAACAGGCTGAATGGTGGAAAAAGCTCTATTTTATGGGGCTTGGCGAGTTTTTCTATGTGAACGGGATTTCAGCAGACCGCAATGATTTTATGAATATAGTCACCACAGGAAGCTTTGAGCCTTCACTTACTGAATGTGAACGCTTGCTTGAAGGCTGTCTTGTACCAATTGGCGGCGGAAAAGATTCAGCTCTCACTATCGAAACACTGAAAAATGCAGGTATGAACTCCCGCTGTTATGCAATAAACAAACGATGCTCCATTGAAGCAACGGTTGAAGCCGCCGGTCTTCCCGCTGATTCACTTATTATCTCAAAGCGAAAATTTGACCGTTCTCTCATCAGCCTCAACAACGCAGGTTACCTCAACGGCCACACGCCGTTCTCGGCAATAGTTGCTTTTTCTGCCGAAATTACAGCTTATCTTAATGGTCTGCGTTATGTTGTACTGTCAAATGAATCAAGTGCTAACGAAAGCACTGTCGCAGGCCAGGATGTTAACCATCAATACTCCAAAAGCTTTGAGTTTGAAAGCGATTTTCACAGCTATGAGGAGAAATTTCTCCGAAGCGGTATCTATTATTTCAGCTTTCTTCGTCCGCTTGCAGAATTTCAGATTGCAAAAATGTTTGTTTCACACAAAAAATATCTTCCGATTTTCAGAAGCTGTAATCTCGGAAGCAAAGTATCCCCCGATATATGGTGCGGAGAATGTCCGAAATGCCTGTTTGTGAGCCTTATTCTTTCGCCTTTTCTCACCACGGCAGAACTGTCTGAGATTTTTGGCAGAGATATGCTTAATGACGAAAAAATGCTTGAATATTTTATCGAACTTATTGGACAATCTGACCATAAACCTTTTGAATGCGTCGGAAGCATAAGTGAAGTTAACCTTGCAGTATCACTTGCAATTTGCAGAATACGGAAAGAAGGCACTGAACTTCCTCTTTTATTCAGGGAATATATCGGCAGAGGTCTTTACCTTCCGGATACAATCGACATCCTGAATGACGAATGCTGTGGTTCTTTCAATAATGAAAATCTGCTTCCTGATGATTTTAAGTCAATTTTAATTAAAGAAATGGAGCGTTTGCTTTGAATAATTTCTCGGAATATCTTAAAGAATATACAAAAAATAAAAATATCTGTATTCTCGGTTTTGGACGTGAAGGCAGGTCTACCTACAAAATGATTGAAAAGTATTGTTCGCCGAAATCACTTGTAATCGCAGACCTTAATGACATCGACCGCCTCTCCAATAATCTTCCTGAAAATGTCGGACTTATCTGTGGTGAAAACTATCAGGATACTATTGATGATTTTGATATTGTCTTTAAAAGTCCGGGAATCGTACTCAAAAAATCTCCGGAAAATCTTAAATGTGAAATAACATCCGAAACACAGGTTTTCTTCAGTGTTTTTCGTGAACAAATAATCGGCATAACCGGTACTAAGGGAAAAAGCACTGTTACTTCGCTTATCTACCATGTTTTGAATGAAGCCGGAATCGACTGCCGCATTGCAGGAAATATCGGTATTCCTGTGTTCGATATTGCTGAGGGCATCAATGAGGAAACCATAATAATTTGTGAGCTTTCCTGTCATCAGCTTGAATATATGACCGTTTCTCCTTCAAAAGCGGTTTTCCTGAATCTTTACGAAGAACATCTTGACCACTATGGCACACTTGAAAATTATTATAATGCCAAGAAAAACATTTATCTTCACCAGACACTGACAGATTCTCTCTGGTGTGATTATAAGCTTAAAACAGACGATATTCCGTCTAACTGCATTACTGTTTCAAGCAGATACAATAATGCTGACGTTTTTATTGTCAGAGGCAAAGTCTACGATTCAGACGACGGCGAATTTGAAATACCTGTAAACGACCTCAAGCTTCTTGGCGTTCATAATCACTATAATATCGCTGTTGCATGGGACATCTGCCATAATTACGTTTCAAGACATCAGTTCAGTGATGCACTTGTTTCATTCAATCCGCTTCCGCACCGCCTTGAATATATCGGTACTTTCAAGGATATACGCTGGTATGATGATTCAATATCAACCGCCTGTGCAACCGCAGTTGAAGCTTTGAAAAGCGTTCCGAATGTCACCACTATTCTTATCGGCGGCATGGACAGGGGTATTGACTACACAATGCTTGCTGAGTATCTTATGAATAACAATTATAAGGTAATCTGCATGGAAGCTTCAGGAAAACGTGTTTACGACATGATAAGTGAAGCAAAGCCTGAACTTTTCCATTATGTTCCGCATCTTAAAGACGCAGTTGAGCTTGCTGCTGATATTACTCCCAAAGGCAGAAGCTGTGTACTTTCGCCTGCCGCCGCAAGCTACGGTATCTTCAAAAATTTTGAAGAACGTGGCAATATCTTCAAACAGATAGTTTCTGAACTTTAATAAGAGGCTGGATTCCGTTATGTTTTCGGAATTCAGCCTTTTTATATGTGGGCACACATATTAATTGTTAAGTAGGATTTAAGTAACGGTATGCGAAGTGCATAAATCAAGCCTGTTTATAATTGTGCAGCGTACCGAATAATTACCGCTAATTAACTGAATTTTCTGAAATCACTTGATTTTTAAGTTAAAGCAAGCTATAATTAAAGTATAAGAAATCATAAATTCAGGCAGTATTATTGTTCCGTAACTTAAAATTTATCATTTAATCAATTTTTTAGAATTTAATTTGTGGGATAAAAATATACTGCCGATTATATGTTTTTATGGAGGTATTAAAATGTATTCAAAATTATTGAAAAAGGCAGGTTCAGTTGTTATTGCTGCCGCTATGGTAATCAACGGTTCTGCTATCATCAACGGAAATGTTATAGCTGCTGACAAGGATGTTTTTGAATTTGAAAATGCCGAGATTAGTATCGCCAAACACGATGAGGAAGGATGGGATACTATTGTCGATACTTCTGAAAAGGGGTATTCCGGTGACGGCTACGTTTTTCTTAAAGGTGCAGGAGATACTCTTTCACTTGAGGTAAATGCCCCTGAAACAGGTATGTATGAACTCAGCGTATGCTATAGTCTTGATACCGAAAGCGGTGCAAAAACCCAGTATTTATATGTCAACGATGCTCCTTCCGTTCAGATAAGCTTCTCACCAAACGACGGATTCAGTGAGACAAGCATAGGTACTTTCAAACTCAACAAGGGTGCAAATACCATAAAAATCGAAAGCTTCTGGGGCTGGATGAGACTTGATTATATCAAGGTCGAATCTGCACAGCTTGCCGAAATCAAGGCTGTCCAGACCAACACCTGTGATATTAAGGCGACTGCCGAAACCCGTGCCTTAATGAGCTACCTCGCTGATGTCTACGGCAAACACATTATTTCAGGTCAGCAAGAGATATACAGCGGCGGTCCTCACGGTCTTGAAACCGAATTTGAATATCTTAACGACACAACAGGTCACTATCCGGCAATCAGAGGCTTTGATTACGGTAATTTCTGCTGTCCTGCATACGGAAGTGATGACGGTTCTACAAAACGTGTAATTGACTGGGTAAAGAACAGAAACGGTATCGCAACCTCGTCATTCCACCTCAATGTTCCAAATGACATGGAAAGCTACAAAATAGGCGACCGCATTGACTGGGCTCAGACTTCATATTCTGCTAAGGACAATAACTTCAAAACCTCAAACGCCTATACAAAGGGAACTAAGGAATACGATTACTATCGTCAGGCTCTTGAAACACTTGCCGCAGAGTTTAATAAACTCGAAGCAGAAGGCGTTCCAGTAATCTGGAGACCTCTCCACGAAGCTGAAGGCGGCGGCGGTGAAACAGGTTCATGGTTCTGGTGGGGCAAAGAAGGCTCAGAGGTCTATAAAAAGCTCTGGATATACACCTATGAAACTCTCACCAACGATTTCAACTGCCATAATCTTATCTGGGAATGGAACAGCTACGATTTCGATACTTCCGCAAACTGGTATCCGGGCGATGAATATGTTGATATTATAGGCTACGATAAGTATAGCTGTACAGTTTACCTTGCCGAGGATAACTGGGCAGGCAGACTTGTCCACAATGACAGCCCTGCAAGCTCTACATTCTATAATATCATGAACAGATATGACAGTGCAAAAATGGTTTCAATGGCTGAAAACGACAGCTTCTCAACAGTTGGAAACCTTACGGATGAAAAAGCCGGCTGGCTCTATTTCTGTACATGGTATGACGGCGGAAGCGATAATATCAACTTCCTTTCAAATCCTGTTTTCAATACCAAAGAGGACACTATTGCCATGTATCAGAGCGATTACTGCATCACTCTTGATGAACTCCCGTCAGACCTCTATTCAAAGAAAACAGAAGCTCCTGATCCTTCCAAAACTACTACCAAAACCACTACAACTCAAAATCCGAATATCACCACAACAACTACCTCCGCAGGCTATACATTTGAAATTCAGAAATATCCGATAGAACTTCCTAAGGGTGATAAATCAGCAAGCTCTCTTGTTCTTGAAATTGAGGGTTCACCAAAGGCTTCGATAGGCGGCTGTGTAGGCTACAGTGCAGGTCCGACACCTGAAGACTGGGTAAACATTGAATGGAGTGGAAATGCTGATTCAGACGGAAAATTAACCGCTGAAATTGACCTTTCAAAAGTTCCGGAAGATGTTGTATCAGCAGAAGTTCAGATATGGTGGTCAAACGTCTGGGATTCAGCCGCAGCAAAGGCTGTTGACCATCCTGCAAAAATGACTTCATACGAAATGAATGCAGATTCACCGTCAGAGGGACTCTGCGGAGATGCAAATTGCGACGGAGGAATAGACCTCGCCGACGCTGTTCTGATAATGCAGTCACTTGCAAATCCTTCAAAATACGGATTAAACGGTTCTGATGCAAGCCACATAACCGAACTTGGACTGAAAAATGCAGACTGCAATACAAGTAAAGGCATTACCAATCTTGACGCACTTTCAATACAGAAATACCTTCTCAAACTTTGCGAACTTCCTGAAAAATTAAAGTAATTATTTAAGGGCACCTCTAAAAACTCCGTTTCTGCCGAGCTATAATGAGGCACAAGGCGAAATTACAGAATATATCGGGAAATGCAGAAAAAAATTCCCTGAAATAGATGAAAAACACGTTATATCCGTGTTCGGAACTGTTTGCTGGCTTGCAAACAGGTAAAAAATTTACTACGCAAATTTTGAAAAACAGCACCACATAAAGCACGTTCGATGACTTTGTGCGGTGCTGCTTTAATTTGCAGAACAGTTTTTTATCAAAATTCAGGGAAAACTATTTACAAAAACATAAAAAAATGGTATAATATAAAATAGTGTGAAATTAGTGATATTTTATAACGGCTGTGTGCTTTTGCTGACGGCTGATAAATTCAGGAGAAAATTATGCATATTAATAAATATAAAATTGCAGGAAAGGTTATTGAAATAAACTCGCTTTATGAACGTGTGCATGAACTCTGCAAAAATTACCTTTCTGATGAAAAATGCGATTTTTCGGTTACTATTGAAGCAAAGGATATCGAGTTTGAAAAACTGAAATCTGAAAAAGAGGATATTGTTGAAGGAAAAACTGTTCGGCATTTTGCTGACGATTATCTTGAAGAACTTGCTGTTTATCGTAAAATCGCTGTGAAAATGCTTGATTTCAATACAATATTGTTCCATGGTTCTGTTATCGCAGTTGATGGTCAGGGATTTCTCTTTACAGCCAAAAGCGGTACCGGCAAATCTACGCATACTAAGCTCTGGCGGCAGTATTTCGGTGAAAAAGCCGTTATGATAAACGACGATAAACCGCTGATACATATTACCGAAAACAGTGCTGTGGTCTATGGCACTCCGTGGGACGGCAAACACAGATTAAGCACAAATACAAGTGTTACGCTGAAAGCCGTGTGCATACTTGAACGTGACGAAACCAATCATATTGAAAGAATTACAAAATCGGAAGCTTATAATATGCTGCTCCAGCAGATTTACAGACCAAATGAGCCGCAGAAACTCATAAAAACTCTCAAGCTTGCTGATGAATTTGCAAAGAATGTTGAACTTTACAGACTTGGCTGCAATATGGATATAGAGGCTGCCAAGGTTGCATACAACGGAATGAAAGGATAATTAACATGAAATTAAAAGACTGCTTTATTATTTATCAGAATGATGATGAGAAGATCCTTATGGATTCATCTTCAAATTTTTCGGGATTTGCCCGCCTCAACCAAACAGCTTTCAACATAGTTGAATTTCTGAAAGACGAAACAACAGAAAAAGAAATTGTTGAAAAAATGCTCATGAAATATCAGGGCGATGAAGAAAAAATAACCGCTGATGTTCAGAAAATCATCAAACAGCTTTCAGAAATCGGTGCAATTGAATAAAGGTCATCTCAAAAACTAAAGGGCACCTCTAAAAACCCGTTTTGAGTAAGAAAAAGCAGATAGGTACAGTAGATGCAAGAAAAGCCATCGAAGGCGTGCTTTCGCACTACGAGAGGGCTTGAC
>JAZQND010000040.1:0-7136 GCA_045627145.1 Ruminococcus sp.
AGAATACAAAAATCAGAAGGTCTGCATTTTCTTGATGTTCCGTCACTTTCAATAACTTCAACGCTTTTTTTCAGCATATCTGCAATTTTATTTGCTGTAAAAACTGCCTCATGGTTTATTTTTACATCAGTTTCTTCTTCATCGCTGTCCTCATTAATAAAATTAATTGATGTAAGACAGCTTTTCCTTTCAAGTTCACTGTAACATTTTGCACCAAAATAAAGCTTTTCTTCGTCCGAATATTCTATGTCACCGCATTTTTCGCTCATTATCGCTGAAAAAATATAATTTACAAAATCTATTACTCCTGTTGTACTCCTGAAATTCTTATTAAGAAAAATTGACTTGTTTTCAGCCTGACTTTCTTTTCTATAGGGTTCGGAAAATTTAAGCGTATCAATAAAATTTCTCGGATTTGCAAGCCTGAAACGGTATATGGACTGCTTAACATCTCCAACAAGAAACACATTATCTCCGTAAAGCGGTTCACCTTCTGACGAAAGCTTATAATTTTTTGAAAGCAGTTTAAAAATCAGGTCTTGTTTATTATTTGAATCCTGATATTCGTCTATCATTATAATATCATAAAATTCCGAAGTTCTCAGTGCCGTCTCTGACTGAACTATATTTCCGTTTTCGTCAATATCAGCAAGAAGTTCAAGTGCAAGACGTTCACCGTCATCAAAGCTTATCGCATTTTTTTCGCATTTCATGTTCCATATAATTTCATGATATTTTTTTATTACTTCCGTAATGACCGCAGTAACTCTGCGTGATTCTTCATAGTCACTTTTCACCGATTTTATACTGTCTGCCGCTTTTTTTACAAGTGTCTTTACCTTATCACGCTTTTTCTTGAAAATTTCACGAAGTTCCTTATCATGTTCCGCCTTTCCTATACGCACAAGCGTATCAAAATTACAGACATTTTCAGATTCATTTTCATTCGGAATTCTTCCGCTTTTCAATACGGACAGATAATCATAAACTCTTTCATGTTCATCTTTTGCCTGAAAATATGACTTTTCAGCCGATGAAGCAGTCATATCCGGAAAAATCTGTCTTACCATTTCTACACATTCTTTTGCAGATTTCAATGCTTTTTCAACATTCTCGGTCATCAACTTAATGACTGCCTTATAATATATTGAATCTTCAAAATCCTTTTCATATTCACAAACAGCATCGTCAAGCCATCTGTTACGCATTGCAACAGAACCGAGAAATCTGTCTATAAGCGATATCGCTTCAATAAGACGCTTTTCATTCTTTATGCAGAAGCAATCATACAAATAAGAAATCTTTTCATATTCATATTCGCTGTAGTAATTAAAAAGTTCGCTCATAGCCTGTGATTTCAAAACATTATTATCAGTTTCGTCAAGAACTCCGAAACCGGCAGTTATTCCCTGATCTGAAATATTGTCACGGATAAGGTCAAAGCAGAATGAATTTATTGTTGAAATTTTTGCACTCTGCAAAAGCGTCTGCTGACGCAGTAAATGAACATTCCCTCCGTTTTCGTTTATCAACTTTCTTAGTTTTGAATCAAGACGTTTTTTTAGTTCGGAAGCGGCATCATTTGTAAATGTAACAACAACAATCCTGTCAGCCCTCACGCCTGAATTTTCGTCCGCAATAAGCTGAACCAGCCTTTCTGTAAGAACAGCCGTTTTTCCGCTTCCTGCCGCAGCCGACACTATAATGGAAGAATCTCTCGCTTCTATCGCATCTTTTTGTTGGTCAGTCCATTCATTCATTTGCTTTCCTCCTTCCCCTTCATATCAAGTATTTCCATTGCTTCTGCAACCTTTTCAGAATCGGGTTCTCTATATCTTTCACGCAGTGAATTATCACATATATTTACATAATTACAATAATCACACGAAAGCTTTCCGTCAAGCAGAAGCGGAACAGCTTCAACATCGCCGCTATAGAGTGATTCTGCCATTTCCGTCAGCTTACAATATGTCAGCTTCTTCAGTTTTTCCATGCCTTCTCTTGTGATACATTCTGATTTTTGGGTTATTTCGCCGTTTTTGTCAAGTTCAACAGGAATATATTTACCGTTTATACCATTTTCTATAGCTTCAAGAACATCTCTGTCACTTACCACAAGAGCCGATGTTTTAAGTGATTTATCAATATCATTTTCGTTCAGACTGTTTATCTTATGCGAATCAAGCTTAACTTCTGAAATCTGAAATGGAGAATACAAAACCCCCGCAGGCTGATAATTCTCATATATTCCGCCTTTATCCGTTGTTGCAAACAAATATAGAAGCATCTGCATATTGATACCGCCTGCAAGAGTTTCAGCGGTTATGCTTTTTCTGCTGCTCTTATAATCAAATATTATTACATAGTCTTTTCCGTTTATGCTGCAAATGTCCGTCCTGTCAACAACTCCGCCGAAACTGAGTTTTTTTCCTTTTTCAAATGGCAGAACAACCGAATGACTGCTTCGGAGGTCAAGTTCAAATCTGTGAGGAACAAAATCAGAAGCCATAAGCGACTGCTGAGTATGAAGAAAAACCTCTGAAAGTCTTTCTGTAAGTTTGTTGAAAAATAGTCCGAACTTTGCATCTTTACCGTAATCTCCTGCAAGTTTTTCAACTCTGTAAGCATTCGCCTTACAGCTTATTTCAGTTTTTAGTTCATCGTAACTCATTTTAATAAAATCCGATTTGCTTCTTGATGCAAGAAGTCCGTAAAAGCATTCATGTGTAATTTCGCCTGCAATACGAGCGTTAAGCTCTACTTTTTCACATGACTGAAGTTTAAGACAATAATTACAGAAATATTTAAAATGGCAGTTGTTATATTCTTCAAATCCTGTCGGTGACAGTCTCAAAGGTGAAAAATTGCTGAGTTTATCCATTATTTCCCTGTCAATATGATATTCCTGACTATATTCAGAACGACTCATAACATAGGCAAGTTTACGTCTGTATTCAGGGCGGCTCATAAGAAGTTTTTTTATGGTTGCAGCAGAGACAGTATTCAGCTCTCTGTTCTGCATATAATGATAAAAGGCAGAATGAAGCGTGACAGCATAATAATGAAGCGGAATATCTTTCTCTGTAAGACGAACCTTTCTGCTGAACATTTTAATTATGCTCTCAACAGCCTGTGCAGGATACTTTGCCTGACCGGACAAATCAGAAAGCGGATAACTTACAAAAAGTTTCTCAGAGGCAGAAGAAAGTGCCTTATATACAACAAGCTTTTCATTTCCTATCATCTCTTCGATCGGTGTTGAGATTTCGATATTATGTTCGGCAAGTTTCTGTCTGTCGGGTTCTGAAAAGAGTCCGTGTATTGTGACCTGATTTGGAAAATCACCATCGTTTGCACCTAACACAAAAACAGCCTTCGGAGCATTAAGTCTTGCATTTCTTGCAGAAGCTGTCATTACAGCATCAAGAGTCTGCGGCGGAACAGAATATTTTATTTTTCCTATCATAGATTTTATAATTTTAACTATTTCAGGAAAACCTGTTTCTATATCACCGATCGTATCGTTAATGCTGTCAAGAATATCTATAAGACAGCCCCAAAGACGTTTAAGTTCTGAGGCTTCGTAATCACGGTTGCATCTGATAAGTTCATTCATTATTCTGCTGACATTTTTTTCTGCATTGTTTTCAACCAGAAAGTCATACAGATATGCACATATCATTTTTGCTTTATTTTTTCTTGAAAGACATTTTTTTAGTTCAAGAACCGGCTGAATGGCTTCTTTTCTTAATTTTTCAATATGTTCAAGATTATTGTCAGGTGCATTGAAAGCACTGCTCCACATTTCTCCGTCAACGCCCCACTTATAGCAATAGTTTTCAAGCAGAGAAATATCGGTAAGTTTCATACCGGTAATACCGCTTTTAAGCATTCTGAAAATTATTTCCGACCTGTTTTTTTTGTTTACAAGCAAATCAAGAAGCGATGTAAAATAAACCATAATTGCCGTATGGGTAACAGATTTTTCAACGCTCATAAAATACGGAATATCATATCTTTCAAACGCCGCTTTAAGCACACCTTCATAAGATTTGATACTATTTGAAATTACGGCGATATCCCTGTATCTGTACTGTGGATTTTCATAAATAAGATGCTTGATGGAAGCACAGACGTATTCTGCTTCACTATACATATCCCTTGCTTCAAAAACTGAAATATTATTCGGAAGCGGTGCTTTTTCCGGCTCATACCTGAAATTTCTCAATATATGCGTGCTTACATATTCCAGTTCCGGATTAACAAATCTATAGCTTTTTCCGCATTCTGTAACTATATATTTCTCGTTCAGTGAAGCACATATCTGCGATATACGCTTATAGGTTTTGTTGACGCTCTCAAAAAGGGTAAACTCATCTGCATTTATATCATCGGTTTTCAAAGTTATGCATACATATTCAGCCGACGATATGATAACCTTTATCATTTCAAACTGGTCAGCCGTAAAACCGTCAAATTCGTCTATATAAACGTTTTGTCCTTTGAAATACTGATTAACATTTGCAATTTTTGCGGCTTCTTTTATATTGTCAAGGTTGTCCTTAAATCCGTATTCCTCCATAAGGCGCTGATATTCCATATAGATAAGTGCAATATCACCTGCCTTATACATAAGCCTGTCATCAAAAATTTTCGATTTTTCAAGCAGTTCAGAAGGATGTATACCTGTATGCTTCATATCATTTATTACATCAAGGACATTCTCTGCAAATCCGCTTTGTTCTGTACGAAAAAAATTGATACCGCCCGGCATTTTTCTGACATTTGTCACAGCCTGATAAATAAGAATCATCTTTGCAAGGTCATCAGCATATTCTCCTCCTCTTGAAGGATCACCAAAAAGCTGAAATATCTGTCTTGAAATACTTGTGAAGCTCAACGAAACAAGCTCATTGAATTTTTCTGCACCAAGACTAAAATACAGCTTCTTATCAAAATCATAAGAAAACTGTTCGGGTACTATTATACACTGCTTTCCACTGCATTTCTTTATTTTCTCAAACATCAGCGATGTTTTTCCGCTTCCCGCCTGACCTGTTATAAATTCAACCATATCAATCACCTCTCTCCTGAAAATTAAAGGCAACACCGTACAATATTTGTACGGCATTGCCTAAAAACTTATTCGCTTTGACTTTCGTTTTCTGAATATCCGTTAAGATGGTTCTGCTTTATTGCTGCCGGATAATCATAATACAGATAATCACGGTCAACATTTCCTTTTATTCCGTTTACACTGCTTGTTGAGCTAAACTGCCACATTCCGTAGTTTCTTCCGTATGCAGGCTTGTTCACGCCGTAATGTGCTACCCATACTGCATATCTGTCAAGAAGCGGAATCTCAAGCTTACTGTTGATAAATCTTGTATAGGAAGTTAGTCCTACATAATATCCTGCTTCTTCAAGCTTAGAGCAGAATGCCGCAGTTAATGCAGTAACCTGCTGTTTGCTTAGTTTTTCGATAACAGGATCTTCAACATCATAGTAAACAGGATATTCAAATTTATAATCCTTTATTACTTCAATGCAGGCTTCAGCTTCTTTTATGACATCTTCAACGGTCGTAGCATAACTGTACCAGTAAACGCCCCTTCCTATGCCTGCTTTTTCAGCTTCTGCCATGTTTCTGTCAAACATTTTATCCTTCTGACTTGCAAATTTACCGTAACCTGCACGGATTATTGCATAATCAATACCATCTTCCTTAACCTTCTGCCAGTCTATTTCGCCCTGCCATTCTGAAACGTCAATACCGTTTGCAATACCTGTATTGACCTTTTGATAAGGATATTCAGGCTCTGTTGTAATATCAGGATAATGAGTCGGATCATAAGTTTCAGGAGAAACAATGCTTGGATAATTTATGTAAGCATGATTAAGGTCAACCACACCTTCAATACCATCTATCAGACCGCTGTCGCAGTGCTGCCAGATACCGTATTCCGAACTGTATGCAGGAACTTCAACATTAAAGTTTGCAACCCAAATATCATATTTTGACAGAACTTCCGGATAAACTTTTGTACTAAGGAAATTTGTAAAGCTGTAAAGTCCAACATAATAACCCTTATCCTGAAGATATGAACAGAAAGTTTCAATAATAGCTGAAACCTCTGCCGTTGAAAGACTCATCTGACACGGATCTTCAATATCAAGGTAAACCGGATAAGTAAAATCATAATTCTTGATAACTTCGTAACAGACCTCTGCTTCCTGCTTTGCAGCTTCAACAGTTGTAGCATAGCTGTACCAGTAAGTACCTGTATCAATTCCGAGAGCCTGTGCCTGCTGAACATTTGTATCAAAATAAGGATCTTCCTGATTGAGATATTTTCCGTAACCGGCTCTGATTATTGCAAAGTCAACGCCGTCATTCTTTACCTTTTCCCATTCAATTTTTCCCTGCCACTGTGAAACGTCAATGCCGTCTGCTTTGCGGTATTTGTAAATTGAATTTTTCAGGTTTTCCATATAACCCTGATGAGCCGTGTAAATGTCGAAAACATTAAAGGGTATTTCCGCCGCCGCTTCTGCAAATGCTTTTGCCGCATCATCAGCATTTTCGGAAATAATGTCTGAAGTCTTTTCAGCTTCGGTTACAGTTGTTTCTTCTGATTCCTCTTTACTTTCCGCTTCTTTTGTGATATCATATATATCAGCCGATGTTGAAAACATAGCCGTTTCTTCTGCGGATACTGCATGGGATACGGCGGCTGAACTTACAAATGCACATGAAAGTACAACGGAAAGCAATCGTTGAGAGAGCTTCATTGCTGATTAATTCTCCTTTCACATTAAATGCTTAGGGTGAAACAGCCTTTTATTTTTCATTCAGGCTGTCCGTAGATACCGATGTTTCTATAAAAATCTCTATATTGACCTCGGTTTTATGAACACACTTTTGTGCGGTTCGCTATATATTATACCACACTTTTGAACGAATTTCAACATTTGCGTTTCAAAAAAACAAATTCGCACAAATTATTTGGTAAAAGCGTACATTTCTTAGTGTGAAATTTATGCGTTTTCAATATTTTATATTAACAAAGAGGGTGCCAAATGAAAAAATTTGTTATAAATGACAACGATTCAGGTCAGCGAATAGATAAGTTTAT
>JAZQND010000041.1:0-6287 GCA_045627145.1 Ruminococcus sp.
CTGTGCAAGATGACGGAAAAGATACAAGTTTATGACGTACAAAGTCGTCAGACGTGCTTTGTGCGGTGTTGCCTTAAATTTCTAATCAACAAAATTGATTTCTATGAACAAACATTGACTTTATGTTGACAAACAGTATAAGAAATGATAAAATAATTAAGGACATCTCTAAAAATCCCTTCTGATAAAAAAACGGTTTTTTAGAGATGTCATTAAGGTGTAATATTCAAAAAGATAACTGTATAAATATCCATGAAAAATATACAGTTATTTCCGAATCTTATACCAACAGCATTTTCCATAAATATGGGCTTTTTGATTTGTTTAATCATACGAAGTTTCGGATTTTCGCTAAAAACTCACCGCTTTTCTGACATTTATTATAAGGGAATATTATCACCTCTTTCTGAAGATCCGATGCTCATAAAGTTCTGTCACATTTATTATCATTTATCACATCAATCAGTCGATTCATCAGTAGTTTCTTATAGGGAGTGATAGCCTTGATAGAGCAGGAAACTTGCGAAAATATTATTCAGACATATTACCGTGAAATATACAGCTACTGTTTTGCCAAACTGAATTATCAGCACTATGCCGCCGAGGACTGCACTCAGGAAGTTTTCGTCATCTTTTTTTCAAAGCACGAAAAACTGGAAATTGCTGATAATATCAGGATATGGCTTTATCGTACTGCCGACAATGTAATAAAGTCTTACCTTAGAAAAAATATTACAAATGATGTAAGTATTGAAAATACACCTGAAATTCTGGAAATAGCTGCTGAAAGCAGCTTTTCGGATGAATCAGCCGAAAGTCCGCTTGATATTCTGACGGACGAAGAAAGAAAACTTATTGAAGCATATTATGATACAGATTACGGAAAAAGAAGTGACGCTGCAAGAAAAATGGGCGTTTCACTTGCGGCAATGTATCAGAAGATACATAAAATAAAGAAAAAATTACGAAAAAAATAGAAGGAATTATTCAAACAATATGACAGGCTTTAGCACGGTCTGCCTTTGGTTTGAGGGGAAAAGGAGTGATTTCCGTTGAAAGAAAAAAATATAAGTATTTCGGATGCTCTGTCTGACAGGTCAATGCTTGACGACCTGAAAAAAATGCTCGATGAGGAACTTTCAAAACCGGAGAATGAGAGAAATTATGATGCTGTTAAGGAAATTACCGATACGGTGATTTGTCTGACAGACGAAAAAATACCGCCGCCGCAGACAGAAATGATACTCACTAAGATTTCTGAAAGAAAACGACGCAGGTTCGGCTTGATACGCAAATGGACCGTGGCGGTAAGTGCCTGTCTTGCTGTGGGGATATCACTTAATTTCTATACTCTCGCCACCTACGGTGAAAACGTCTTTGCAACTGTCCTGAAAAAGGCAAGAAACGGCTTTACTCTTGACCTTTCATCAGAAGAAGAACATGAATCAGGATTGCCGGAATGTACAAACACTACCACTGCCGTTTCAGGAAATGATATCGTAACAGAGCCTGTAACTGCTCCGGTATCATCAGGCGATACCTCGCCTGAATATATTGCGGAATGCATTTTGACGCTTTGTCAGGAACATGACATTAATGCCTGCGTTCCAAAGGAAATACCGCCTGAAATAGCCTATAACGGCTTTTTTGAAATGACGGAGAGCCACTATGAGCCTATGGAGGATTCAGAAGATTTTTCATTTACCTTCGCAAACGGCAATCAGCAGCAGTTCAGAATAACACTTGAAAAATATAAATCACATAAAGACATTCCTGAAATACTTATCCCAAGCGACAGCTTCGAGGTCGTTCAGGAAAATGTCTGCGGAACTGAAATATATGTGTTCCCGAACGACAACAGGGCAACGGCGGTTTTCGCTTACCATGACATAATGTATACGATAAACGGCTACAATATCTCCGCTGACGGAATTATGAAGCTTGCTTCAGCTTTCGTGCCGTCCTCAGTTGATGCGAAAAAGTGAGGGCAGCGGATATGAGATGGAAATTATTAGTAACTGCTGTTTTTGGAGCAGTAATGATGTGTTCGCCTGTTCAGGGCAATGCATTTGCGGCTGATTTTTCAGCCTATGAGGAGTATGAAAAGGCAATAGGTCTTATTGAAAAGTGTTCGCTTACTTGTACGTCAAGTATCGGCGGTGTTATAAATATTACAGCTAAAACACAGGTCGCTTCTGAAATGGAGGAAGTGGGATATAAGAATATCACTGTTCAGTACAGTCAGGATGGTGAAAACTGGATTGACGAAAAGACAATAAATGACCTTACGGAAACAGGCAGAAGATATTATAATATCAACAATATGAAGGTTGAGGTCGAAAAGGAAGGCTATTACCGTGTTGTGTGCGTTCACTACGCAAAGGGTGTTCCTTTCGGAGAAACAGAGCCGCAGATACAGGCTGTTATCAATACATCTGCCGTTTCTTTTGTAAAAAAGAGAGAAGTCGCAGATGTTGAAGAAACCAAAGAAGAATTGCCTGCATCAACAACAAGTACAAAAGTATCCACAACTGACGCTGTAAGCAAAACAACAACCACAGGCAGCACTAAAACTGTAAAATCAACATCATCCAAAACCGATTCTCCGCCGACAGGAGATAAGGGAACAGCCGCCGCTTCGGCAATTCTTGCCGCCGCCGCTGTATCAGCATTTGCAGTAAGAAAAAAGAATAAATAATTTAAGGCAGTATCATACAATTTTTGTACGGTGCTGCCTTATTTTTTAGAGGTGCCCAATATGAAAAGGCGAATCCGTATTTGAATACGAATCCGCCTTTTTGAGAATTGTATTGTAAAATGTGAAGAAAGCTTAATTAATACATACCGCCTGCGGGCATTGCAGGAGCAGCAGGAACGTCTTCCTTGATATCGGCAACAAGACTTTCTGTTGTGAGAACCATTGAAGCAACAGAAGCAGCATTCTGAAGTGCAGAACGTGTAACCTTAGTCGGATCAACAATACCGGCAGGGATCATGTCTGTGTAAACCTCATTGTAAGCGTCAAAGCCGTAGCCGACCTTGCGTGAACGGATAATCTTATCAACGATAACGCTTCCTTCAAGACCTGCATTTTCAGCAATCTGACGAACAGGAGCTTCAAGAGCCTTGAGGATGATCTTTGCACCGGTCTTTTCGTCGCCTTCGAGAGTTGGAATAAGCTTGTTTACAGCAGGAATTGCATTAACGAATGCAGTACCGCCGCCAGCAACGATACCTTCCTCAACAGCAGCCTTTGTAGCAGCGAGTGCGTCTTCAATACGGAGCTTCTTTTCCTTCATTTCGATTTCTGTAGCAGCACCAACCTTGATAACTGCAACACCGCCTGCAAGCTTTGCAAGTCTTTCCTGAAGCTTTTCACGGTCGAAATCGGAAGTTGTTGTTTCGATAGCGTTTCTTATCTGACCAACTCTTGACTTAATAGCTTCCTTATCGCCTGCACCGTCAACGATGATGGTGTTTTCCTTCTGGATAACTACCTGTTTAGCCTGACCAAGCTGGTCGAGGGTAGTTTCTGTAAGTTCAAGACCGAGTTCTGAAGAAATTACCTCACCGCCTGTAAGGACAGCGATATCCTTGAGCATTTCCTTGCGTCTGTCACCGAATCCCGGAGCCTTGACAGCGGCAACCTTGAAAGTACCTCTGAGGTTGTTGAGGATAATGGTTGTAAGAGCCTCACCTTCAACGTCTTCAGCAATGATAACGAGCTTCTTGCCCATTTTTACTATCTGTTCGAGAAGCGGGAGGATATCCTGAATTGTGGAAATTTTCTTGTCGGTGATAAGAATGAAAGCGTCATCATAAACAGCTTCCATTTTATCTGTATCAGTAACCATGTAAGGTGAGATGTAGCCTCTGTCAAACTGCATACCTTCAACTACTTCGCTGTAGGTTTCGGCAGTTTTGCTTTCTTCGATGGTGATAACACCGTCAGCAGTAACCTTTTCCATAGCCTCTGCAATAAGTTTGCCGACTGTTTCGTCAGCGGAAGAAACTGTACCGACTCTTGCGATATCCTCTGAGCCTTCAACAGCCTTTGAATTGTCAACGATAGCCTTTACAGCAGTATCAACAGCCTTGGCGATACCCTTTTTGAGAACCATCGGGTTAGCACCTGCGGCAATATTCTTCATACCCTCACGAACAATGGTCTGAGCGAGGAGAGTAGCTGTAGTAGTACCGTCACCTGCGGCATCGTTTGTCTTGGTAGCAACTTCCTTGACGAGCTGTGCACCCATATTCTCGAAAGCGTCTTCAAGTTCGATATCCTTGGCGATAGTAACGCCGTCATTTGTGATAAGCGGAGCACCGAATTTCTTATCAAGAACAACGTTTCTGCCCTTTGGGCCCATAGTGATTCTTACGGTATCAGCGAGCTTGTCGATACCTGTCTGAAGTGCTTTTCTTGCTTCTTCACCGTATTTTATATCTTTAGCCATAATTAATCTATCTCCTTAAAATGATTTGGGTATTGCTTTGTGAAAAAAATCAGTCAACAACAGCGAGGATATCTTCCATTTTAACAATGATGTATTCTTCGCCTTCAAGCTTGACATTAGTTCCTGAATATTTTGAAATGAGAACCTTGTCACCTTTTTTAACTTCCATTTTAACGTCTGAAGTACCAGGACCTACCTCAACGACCTGAGCAACCTCAGGCTTTTCTTTAGCTGAACCTGAAAGAATGATACCGCTTTTGGTAGTTTCTTCAGCTTCGGTCATTTTTACGACAACTCTGTCCTGTAATGGTTTGATAGTCATAATATATACCTCCTGAAAATATAATAAACAAAGTCAGATGTTAGCACTCTCTTTGTTTGAGTGCTAAGTATATTTTACCATCTTTTTGCAATAAATCAAGACTATTCTTCAAAATTTCACAAACTTTGGCGTTATGCACAATATTGTTGAAACGGTGTGAAAAACGTTTTAGAGCGATTTGCACACAGCTTTTGTTGTGTAAAGTTAAATTCTGTAAATATGTGAAAACAGAAAAGATTTGATTGACAAAACCTGAAGGCAGTGATATAATATAAGCTGTGTAAGCACGGACTGTTTGAGCTGCTTTAAAGCAGTAAATATTATACTTTATATGCAGTCCCCATGAGGTATATTCCATATACCTTATTCTACAGAAAGGAGTAGGCTTGCTATGAGTAATTTATTGAATCCCGAATTTAAGATAAGAGAGGTCGCTGAGCGAATTAGAGCCTTGCGTGAATCAGTAGGTCTGACTCCCGAAGAAATGGCGGAGAAAACAGGCGTTACTGCTTACGAATACCTCGCTTATGAAGGCGGAGCAAAGGATTTCAGCTTCACCTTTATCTATAAATTCGCTAATGCCTGCAATGTTGATATCACCGACCTTATGGAGGGTGAAAGTCCCCGTATCAACAGCTTCGATATAACCAGAAAAGGAGAGGGACTTCCTATTGCAAGAAGAACCGGTCTGAGCTATAGCCGTCTTGCTCCGAAATTCAAGGATAAGATCGCTGAACCATTCCTCGTTACCATTCCTTATGTAGACGAAAAATTCAGAGTTCCTCATCCTCATACCCACGACGGTCAGGAAATGGATATCGTTGTAAGCGGTCAGTTAAAGGTTCAGGTAGGCGACAACGTTGAGATTCTCAACGAAGGCGATTCTATCTACTACGACAGCTCCGAACCACACGATGAATGGGCTGTCGGCGGTCAGGAATGTAAATTCTACGCTATCGTCTGCGGACAAAACCAGCATCCTTCCCGTGCTATCAAGCATATCGAACCTGTCATCCTTTCAGGCATCACAAACTTTGACCTCGCTAACGTTGAAAACCCTGTCGCTGATAAGTTCGTTGACCTCGAAACAAATGACGACGGTTCACTCAAAAGCATCAAATTCAAAAATACCGAGACTTTCAACTTCGGCTTTGACGTTGTTGACGCACTCGCTGAAAAATGTCCCGACAAAACTGCTCTTATCCACATTGCAGACAATATGGACGAAACAAAGTTCACATTCGCTGACATCAAGAAGTATTCCAACATGACTGCAAACTACTTCCGTTCAATGGGCATAAAGAAGGGCGATAAGGTAATGCTCGTTCTTAAAAGACATTACCAGTTCTGGTTCTCAATTATCGCTCTCCACAAGGTAGGAGCTGTTGTTATCCCTGCAACCAATCAGCTTGTTCAGCACGATTTCACTTATCGTTTCAAGGCTGGTGACGTTAAGGCTATCGTTTGTACTTCTGACGGTGACGTTGCTCATCAGGTAGACCTTGCCA
>JAZQND010000042.1:0-5128 GCA_045627145.1 Ruminococcus sp.
AAAAAATGAATGTATGGTCAGTTTATGGTACGACCCAAAGGATAAAACGGAATTGCTTATAATGCTGCTGGGATTCGGTCCTGTCCTTGAAATACTGGGTCCTGATGATTTTCGTGAACTGGCCGCAGAAAGAATTGAAAAACAATACAGACTTTTTTATTCTGAAGATCAGTAAAATCGAAACTACCCGTAAACGGGTCTGCTGTTTCACACACCCTTTTCATAATATCGCCTCAAGCGAAAAAACTTTAATAAAAGTAGTTTCAATACCTTCTTCACTATTCATAATACCAAGTTCACGCATTCTGGGCGTGTCTATTACATATGCACCGCATGATAATTCGATAAGTTCACGGTGAGTAGTTGTATGTCGGCCCTTATCATCATCTTCTCTTATTTCGGAAGTTTTAAGTATCTCTTCCCCGACTAAAGTATTTATAACAACACAGAGGATATCCCCCGCCGCCTGCAGAGGCGGTGGATATCCTCTTCGTCGTTATAATTTTATTGTTTTTTTCCGACAACGATCCTTCGCTCAGAGCCGTCGTCTGTACAGGTTACGAGAGTTATTCTGTTGTCTCCGAAACCGTTGAGGATCCACGTTTCAGAAGGCTTTACGATAAAAGTATCTGCTATGCGGTAAACCGAGCAGCTGCCTTCCTTGTCGAAAAGCTGTATTTCCATACCGTTTTCAGCATCCTTCAGGGCGTTGAATGCGTATTCATAATAAGGGCTGCTGTGACCTGCAATGCAGTAATTTCCCTCGCCGCTTTCGGTGAAGTGACCGCAGGCATAAGCCAAAACCTTTGAGTCTGTTCCTTCAAGCACAGGCTCTTTTATATCGAGATCCGGAATTTCGAGAACAACGCTTGTTTTCAGAAGATAAACCCTTCGCAAACGTCGATAGACGGATTTGCCGCCGAAGTAAGCGAGAATGCTCAGACCGAATGTAAAAAGTATAACCCCGGCAATAAAAAATATGCGTTTTTTTATGGGCATCAGTCTGAACTTTTCGCTTGTTTTCATTTATTATTCACCCTTTTTCTTTGATTTTGAAATAAAAATACCGCCAAGGAGAGTCATTACAGCTGCACATGTACCTGCGACAGCGGAAAATGGTGAAGTCATACCTGTGGCAGGAAGATCAACAGCTTTTCCGTTTGAATCAGTACCCTTACCTGTATTTGCATCCACAGTATAAGTCTTTTCGCCGTCAATAATGATTGAAACAGAACCGTCTGCATTTTTCTCTGCAGATACATTTTCAGGATCCTTGCCCTTTTCCTCCCTGTAAAGCTTTGAAGCCATATCGCAGAGCTCATCATTGCTGTATTTTGCTGCCTGGGTTGTTGTTTCAGAAGCAGCTGTTGTAACCGTAGTAGTTTCGGTTTCGCCTGACTTTGTTGTTTCTGAAGTAGTTACTGCCGGCTGAGTGGTTGTGGTTTCAGCAGCTGTTGTGGTCTCAGGCTGAGTGGTTGTGGTTTCTTCCCTGGAAAGATTTGCAGGTTCTGCAATTGCCTTTATCTTGAAGTTGTCTAAAGTTGAAAGTTCAGGGACCACAACGCTTTCATCCGAACCGTATTTTTCAAGGCAATAAGCCTTTTCTTCGTCATCCCACGGATACATGACATTGAACATATCACGTAAAGTGGTAAAGTCGCTCCATTCACCATCCTGATAAATAAAGCTTTCTCCCTCATTCATAACAGCCTTTCCATAAACCGTGCATACATTCATACCATATAAGTCATTATAATAATCGGCATTTCCCTTACCGCTATCTATAGCAAATGAAACATAATAGCATGAATCATCTTTATTTGTGATAACGACTGAATATTTTTGTCCCTTTTTGATAAGCTGTTTTTCAGGAAGTTTCTCTGTATAATAGCCTCTGGTGGAATATGCACTTTCAAATTCACTGATAAGCTCGCCGTCAGAAGGATTTTTTGCATTTTCGTTCAGCCTGTATATCTGATATTTTGCTGTTGTAGGATTTTCGGTGCTGATAACTGTTGAAACAGCTGTAAGATACTGATCCTGTTCTGCTGTGAACACATTTGCATAGCTTGATTCCGTGTCACTCGGCATAATCTCATAGCATGCAGTGTTGAGCATATCATACTGCTGAACGATCTTTTCCTGTTTTTCTTTGCCGAAGTATTCAGGGTACATATTTTCAACATCAAAGTCAAAAATTGTTGGGCTGTAAATTGTCTTGTCATAGTATGAAAGGTAAAAATATCCGCTTCCGTCAGCACCCCAGTCGCTGTTGTTCGGAAATTCTCCGTCCGAACTGCCCCAGCTGTTCTTAACGATCCAGGCACCGTCTGCAGGAGGTGTCATATCATTTCCCGTATATGCGGAAGTACCCTTCTTGAAATTGTCTTTTGAGTAGTTGTCATCATAGCCTACGATACAAACAACGTGGTTTGGTGTAACCATTGATTCTGTAAATGTTTCGGTATTGTAAAAAGGTGTATAGATCTCGTCATAAGTATAGTGAGCATAGTTTTTGTTGATAAATGCTGTATCATCCTCATTTTCAAGCTCAGCAAAATCCGGTTTCTCGGAGCAGTAGGTAACAGAAACTGCTTTTCCTGAAAGAAGAGCTGATTTCATACGATTTGTTACATCTTCATTATATGAATACACACAGTTTCCTTCTTCATCAAACTCAAATGCAGGTGAAGGAAGAATTTCTGCATTTTCAAGATATGAAGTATTATACTTTAATTCATCTGAAACTGACCAGTCCTCGCCGACAGTACCGTAGCTTCCACCGTCAACAAACAGTTCATCTTCGCTCCATTTCCAGTCGGCAGGGTGACTTTCAAATACAGGCTGGCCGCCTTCATCTCTTATTTTTTTGCCTGTTTCTTTATCAAGCTTATAGAAAATATGGTTTCCGCTTTTATTTTTATAAGGTGCAAGTTTTTCTGCAACAGGGCCTATACCACTTGAGAAAGTATTAATGACATACGAATCTGCTCCGCCCATAATAAGACCTCTGTTAAGTGCATTTTCCTTTTCTTCATCTTCGTTCTGAGCTATAAAATAAACGCCCTCACCGTCCTGTGAGCCGCCTTTTACCTGTGAAAATGTAAACCAGGCATTTTGAAGTGAAGAAAACTCCACATCAAAATTATCAGGTGATAAGCCTGTTTTTTCAGAAAGCTCATAGAGAACACTTGTCTCAGCGGCTGCAATTGCACCTAACGACCAGCATGTGTTCCATTTTCCCTGATCCTTTACAGGTGTAACGTAGTTTTTTCCGTTTACATTGCGAAGGTCGAAGGATGCAGGAAATTTTGCAGGATTATTTTTAAGAATTTGAGCTTCCTGACCTGCTTTTATTGCTGCAGGTGTTTCGTCAATGATACTGCCGTTTTCGGGAACATCATTTTCTGCCGAATAAACAAACGAGCCTGCAGAAGACATTGTAAAAATAATACTGAATACTGCACTTACAGCCTTGAACGATTTTTTCTTCATTGTGAATTACTCCTTCATTTTCATGTTGTGATGTATTTACCGGCAACGCACAACTGAAAAAAACAGAAAGCAGCGGACTGCTCTTTCAGATATTATTAACACTTTTTGCTTTCGATTCAGTTTATTTACAAAAAGTTTTCAATTGTGATTAATAAAAATATTAATATTTACCGGTCTTCATAATTTAAGACCGCATAAAGAACAGAATATTACACAATTTTTCAAAAAAATAGTGAAAAATATTTAAAAATTTTCAAACTTATTGTTTGTTTTTGTTACAAGTAATTCCTTCTGAACGCCTGCTCAGTTTATAGAAGTATTCAACAGCAAACTGAATTTTTGTTGAATTAAATCCTTCTTCAAGCGGATAAATAAAATATGTATTAATTAATGGCCATCTTTGTTTCATACTGCCATGCATATTCGTCGTATGACAAAAAATCAGTAAGCTTTGCACCGATTTCCTCTTCCGATGCCTTTCTTACCTCTTCTCTTGTAAATACCTGAGTTATGGTAGCATCCAGCCTTGCATCCTTTCTGTATGTCAGATTCCAGATAGGGCTCTGAAGATAGTTTCCACGCATATTTACTGTAACAACCGGAACATCAAGATACTTGACCAGCTTGCTTACCGAAGCTGGAAGCTCCGAACTTGTTCCTGCATTTGCATATCTTGCTTCAGGATACAGAACAAGGATACCTTTTCTGTTCATTATTTCCTTTTATAAAATTTATGTGTTTTAATGCTGAAATGTGAAATAAAGAACAGCATCACTTGTAAAAAATACAGTTCGTAAAATAATTATATCACATTATCATATATTTTTCCACAAAATGCAGCACTCACAGTTGTGATAAATTCAGATGATAAAAAACCCGGATCTCAGAAATTTTTCTGAAATCCGGGATATAAAATAATGATTCTGTTACAAATACTCACGCATCATTTTTCAGCAGATATTTATTGTTTACCACCTTCATTCTCAGCTCCTATATTCTCGCAATATACCGGAGTAGTCGGACGAATGACGATACCTTCCTTTTTGCCGCCGTTCGGGTAACTGCCGTCAGAACGTTCAAGCAAAGCCTCAACTGTCGGATACTTTGAAGGCAGATCGGTATCTACTTCTTCTATCGGGACCGGTGTAAACTCCAGCTCCTTACATATCTCAAGCATTCTTTTAAGACCGGTTCGTTTATGGTTTTCCATATATCTTCATAAGTATTCGATAGTGCGACCAACTCAATTCGTGGCACAGTGTGTCACGAATCGGATATGTCAGGTAAAACTGACGTATTCTTCGCAAATTACTCTCATCAAAGCCCTTGCCAAACTCAGCAGTAAGTCTTTCAGATAGGTACTTCAAAAGATTTTTACCATATTCAGCCCTGTCATTCTCACCGCAAGTCTTATATATCTGCTCGCCGATTTCCCAATAAGCAAGAACCATAGCTGTATTGACAGCGGTATAAACCTTGTTCTGTGCTGTTATCACAAAAGAACGTATGGAAGTATAGATTTCCTCCGAATCGCTCTTAACTTTTATAATTTCGTCATTCATAGGGTTCGCCCTCATTTTCTAATGATACACATATTATACTATACCGTGTCTTGTATTTCAAGGCATTTCTT
>JAZQND010000043.1:0-11377 GCA_045627145.1 Ruminococcus sp.
AGTAGATGCAAGAAAAGCCATCGAAGGCGTGCTTTCGCACTACGAGAGGGCTTGACACAGCAGATGCTGTGCATAGCTGCTTTTTCTCAGAAGGGGTTTTTAGAGGTGCCCTTAAAATATTTTTTTAAGGATAATATCGGCGATTTCTTTTTTATGCTGATTGAAAAAGAAGTGACCGCCGCTGAGTTGGATGATACTGCAGGATTTAGAGGTAAAGGAAATCCAGTCGTTCATATTTGTGTTTTTCAGCATAATATCGTCGTTAGCGTATAAGACGGTGATATCGCAGTCAAATTTAAAGATATCGGGAGAAAGCGAGAATTTATCTGCCATTCTGACATCATTGCAAAGAAGTGTGTTGAGTTTACGGATAAGTTCCTCGTCCTGAATTATGGGTGGAGTTTGTGAAACGGACGATTTGAAAAAGCTGATAATTTCGCTGTCGGAGGCATTCAGAGAATTTTTGAAGCATTGGACATTGCAATTTGGAGCACATCTTCCTGACAAAAAAACATGGTATGGAAGCGGCAGACCACGTTCTTTTGCCTGACGGACAAGTTCGGAAGCAAGCAAAGTACCGAGGCTGTGTCCGAAAACGGCATAATCACCGCATGAGAGCGTATCGTAATGTTTGTCAATAAGGTCACTGACACAAGACGGTATATCAGTAAAAAGCGGTTCTGAAGAACGTGTGAAGTGACCTGAAAGCTCCATTGGAACAACGGAAAGCTCATTTGGAAAAAAGCGTTTGAATGAACAGTAGCTTTTTGCAGAACCGCCTGCGTGAGGCAGAAACAGAAGCTTCATATCATTCCTCAACAGGAGTACCCTTTTCGTTCAGCAAATCAAAGATTTCGCCTGTTTTGCTTATAGAAGCCACAAGGGAAAGTGGTATATTGAGTTTGAAAGTGTCGGTGATATGAGAGCCTAGTCCGAAAAGACCGAGTGAATCGAGGTAAAGGTCATCATAAACGTCGGTATTCTTGGAGATTTCGTCTGTTTCAACTCCGACATAGTCTGAAACAGCTTTTCTGAAATCTTCCCAATTTAGATTATTCATTGTCTGAACTCCTTTTTCTCAGGTATTTGAACTGAATTTTCCCGATATCCTTTGGAATTTCCTCAACGAGAACAACCTTATCGGGAATTTTATATGCAGAAAGTCTGCCGTTGAAATAGCGGGCAATTTCGCCGCGGGTGATATTTTCATTGCCTTTTGGCTGGATGTAAGCGACTATCTGCTGACCGACAACGGGGTGCGGTTCGTCTGTGACGGCTGCTGCGGCGATTTTCGGATAAGTAAGCAGACAAGCTTCAACCTCCTCTGCGTGAACGAGATTTCCGCCTCTTTTGATGATACGTTTGCTTCTTCCGGCAAATCTGACGATACCATCAGGAAGTTTGTTTACAAGGTCGCCGGTACAGAACCATCTTCTGTCTTGTTTGTCAGTTAGTATTTTTTCGGCAGAGAGTTTTGGATTCCCGAAATACTCGGTGATAACGCCGTCGGTGTAGACGCAGAGTTCGCCTGTTTCTCCAACAGCAACGTCATTGTGGTTTTCGTCGATTACACGGAAATCCGTGAAATAGAGTTTACGGAAATCGCTTGGATCAGTTCCGTTATCTGTAGCTGAATCCCAGACGACCATAGTGCAGGTTTCGGAAGAACCGATGATATTTATAACACGGATACCAAGCTTATTTACCATAATATCGGCAATTTCCTTTGGAAGGACTTCACCTGCGAAGTAGCAGATACGGACGCTTGAAAGGTCATACTTATCAAAATCGGGAGTAGAAAGCAAAACCTTTGCAAGGGTAGCGGAAAGCTGGATAATGCTGATTCGGTATTTCTGAACTGTTTCGAGGAAAGTGATGGGGTTGAACTGTGGCTGATAGATGACAGTACCGCCTTTGAGAGTAGTCTGAAGTCCCATACCGAATCCGCCCTGATGGTAAAGCGTCATACCGACCATCATAACGTCATTGGAAGAAAAACCGAGCCAGTTTCCCATTTCTTCCTGAGTTGAGAGAAAACCGCCCGTAGGAACGGCAAGAAGCTTAGGAATACCCGTACTCCCCGAAGTGCAGGCAAGCGACATAGTGTGGAGATGTTCGGGCTGATAGATACTGCATTCATTTTCGGCATAATCGGATATGAAGTTTTCGGCTGAAATGAAGCATTCTCTTTCAGGAATTACCGATTTATCGGCAAAGCACACTACTTTTTCCATCTGAATTTTTTCGGGAATAAGAGAATGAACCGCAGAAATTATATTATTGGTGCGGTATTTTTCGGTAATAAAGAGTATTTTTGCAGTAGTTGCAGGGAGCAGGCGTTCCAGTTCAAGAGAGCCGCTTTGTGGATCTATCGGAACGGGCTGAACTCCTATTCTGACGGCTGACCAGTAGATTATATACCATTCAATACTGTTTGGCATGATAAGACCTATCTTATCGTTTGGAAGAAGTCCGATTTTTTTCATAGCAGAGCCGAAAACAGCGGTTTTCTCCATAAATTCTCTGTAAGAGAGTGTATTATCGTCAATGCGGAGAAGAATTTTTTCAGGAGTTTCGGCGGCATACTTGGTAAAGTAGTCAAAAAAGTTTTGGTTCATTGATTTTCTCCTGTGATTCTTGCGGCGATAAAGTCGGCGGCTTCATGCTTTACCCAGTGGAACTGTTCTCCTACGGGCATAGCGTGCATAATGGTTTCTTCGGAAGCGTAAGCAGGCTTTTCGGTAATGCAGATTTTTTCTTTGTATCCGAGGGCTTTGTTCCAGAGTTTTTCGGTAGCTTCTGGACTCATCCAGTTGTCGTCGTTGCTGAAAGCGAGGAGAAAATCGGTATTGAAAGTACCTTCCTCAAGAACTTTCATGCTTTCGAGGTAATTGTCGCTGTATTGGTAGGAACTCCACATACCCTTTTTCATCCAGACCGGAATTGAATCCTGTTCAGCGAAATTCATAAACAGAGGGAAAAGGCTGACGCAGCATTTTACATCGGGATTTTTGACAGTTGCACGGAAAGCGTAGCCGCCGCCCATACAAAGTCCGAAATTGGCGATTCGTTTTTCGTCGAGCTTTGGATTCTGGCTGATGAAACTGTAGATTGCGTCAATAGCGGCTTCTATCTGATTGCCGCCGCATTTGATATTATTGTCAATAATGGCAGAGCCTGCACCGGGCATATCAGGAGTGATAACTGCTATCCCACGGTCATTGAGAGGGGCGGCGAGCATTTCAAGTTCTTCCTTGCAGCTTCCGAGTCCTGAATAGGTTATAGCAACGGGATATGAACTTTTTGTTCCTGAGTCCGGATAATGGATATAGGCGGGTATCATTCCGAAATCTGTGGAAATTTCAACGTATTCAACCTTATTTTCGCAGAGTACGGCATACTGCCTGTAGCTTTCCTCAAGACCGGAGTAAATTTCTTTTTTATGTTCAAGATTTTCAATATTTATCATGAAGCAGGCATAATTGCACTGAGAAATCATTTTGGCATATTCTCTTGCGGCGATTCTGCTTCCAACTGTTCTTGCCTTTTCAAGAAGTTCGGAATAGTGTGAGATTTTATTATGCCATTCGTTAAGCCAGACTGACTGAATGGCTTTTCCACTCATTTTATCAATTTTATCAACTTTTTTAAGTATAAATTCTATATCAAACGGATTGCTCCCGTAGAGAAAAGAGCGTGTAACTACGGGGTTGAGCAAATCTCTGACAGCCCATTTCATAGCTTTATATTCCTTTCTTCACCCTGTATACCGCCATGCATTATCACGGTTCATTTCCGTGAACTGCATATAAATGCGGCAGGGGTCAACATTTGTATATTTTTGAATTACAGAAAGCATTCTGTCAGCGAAATTTTTGAGAAAAACGGATTTGCTGCCGTTATATCCGTCAGGCGGAATGAACCTGAATTCAGCAAAAAAAGCTGTATCTTCAGAGTTGTTCATATACATCCGACAGTCATCAAGCATGACCATAACGGCAGGGAGAGGCTTTTTCAGAATATCCGAAAGTTCGCTTGCAGTATCGCTGAGGAACTGTTTTTTCAGAACGCTGTCTATATGCAGATTAGTTTTCATTTGTGCAATTGGCATGATATTTCCTTTCTCAGCTCAATCGTATTTTCTGAAAATAAGTGAAGAATTATGACCGCCGAAGCCGAAAGAATTTGAAATAGCAGCATTTACGGTATGCTTCTGACAGACATTCGGAACGTAATTGAGGTCAAGTTCGGTATCCGGTTCATCGTAGTGGATAGTAGGCGGAATGATACCCGTCTGAATTGCCTTGATACAGGCAATTGCCTCAAGAGTACCGCCGGCAGCCAGAGTATGACCGATAGCTGCTTTTACTGATGATATTGGGATATCGTATGCTCTCTGACCGAAAACTTTCTTGACAGCCATAGTTTCATAGAGGTCATTAAGAGGTGTTGAAGTACCGTGAGCGTTTATGTAGTCGATATCTTCGGGTTGCATTGAAGCATTTTCAAGAGCCATTTTCATGGAGCGAACCATACCTTCGCCGTCAGGCTTCGGAGCAGTGATGTTATAAGCTTCACCGCACATTGATGCACCGGCAAGTTCGCAGTATATTTTGGCATTTCTTGCTTTGGCGTGTTCTTCTGATTCAAGAATGAGAGTACCGCCGCCTTCACCCATTATAAAACCGTCACGGTTTTTGGTGAAAGGACGAACAGCGGTATTCGGATCGGGATTGACAGACATTGCAAGAATCTGGTTAAAGCCTTCTATAATGAGGTTGGTGACGGTATTGGAGATACCGCCTGTTATGACCACATCGCATAGACCGTTTTCAATAAATTGTTTGCCGAGTGCGGCGGCATAAGCAGAAGATGCACAGGCAGTACAAACATTAAAGGAAGGCCCTGAAAAGCCGTAGCGTATGGCGATAAGTGCGGGGAGTTCATTCGGCATTTTTTTAAGAGTGATATGGGTTGGTGTATCAAGTTCGTAATCGTAATATGAGTTATCAATTACACCGTATATAACGCCGACTCTTGTTCCGTCTGTATTATCGGAAGAAATGCCGCTGTCAGCGACAGCTTCACCGGCAGATGCGAGTCCCATTCGTGTTATGGCTGTAGCAGTATTGAGCTGACGTTTTTTCCAGTATTTTGCGGCTTCTGCTTCAAAAGAATCGTCAACCTCTGCTGCAACTGTTGTTTCGTGAAGTTCGGTAGGAACACGGGTAAAAGTACGCATACCGCATTTTCCGTCAATGAGATTATTCCAGTAATCATCGGCGGTATTGCCTATAGCGGTTACTGCACCGATACCTGTGACAACAATTTTTTTCATTTTATACCTCCTTTTGCGTTTGAATAGAAAGAAATTTATCCCAGAAAGATTTATCTTTATGTTCAAAGCTGTTGAAGCCTGAACGATTTTTCAATTCGTCCAGTGCGGAAAAGAGCATATCTGCACCGAATTTCTGATAGTAAAACGGCAGACCTTCAGCAGTTCCGAGGATATCACAGACCGCATCCATAAAAGTTGCGGAATCACCGCCGTAGTTTTTGAGGATATTCACAGCTTCATTGAGGATAAAAGCAGCCATATCGAGTTTTGCACCGTCACATGGATTATTTGTCGGAGTTTCATGCTGTGACATGAAATCGAGGAATGCGTGTGGAGTTTGCGGACAGCCCATGCCAAGCCATTTTCTTATGGCGGACAAGCCGTATCTGTGGATATCGTTTTTGTCTGTGATTTGAGAATTTCCGCTGATAAGACCAAGACCTATGCTGTCAAGGATGCCGAAGATGCCGATAACGGGAAACAGTTTATTGAGGGAGCTTTCAAGTTCTGCGGCAGAAACACCATATTTATCGCAGAGGAATATACTGCAGAAAACAGTGTCTGCAAGAACCTGATTCAGGCAGAGATGAAAACGTTCCGGGAAGATTATCGGAGTTTTACCGAAATTTTTTACTAAATCGGCGGCAAGACTGATATATTCCTGTTTGGTTTCGGGGAGAACGTTAAGTTCTGTAAATCCTGAAAGCTTAACGGGGTAGAAAAAGTGCATACCGAAACAACGTTCTATGTGTGGGATTCCGCTGAAAATGTCCGAAATACAGAGAGAGGAAGTATTTGTGAGGAGCAGACATTTTTCAGAAACCACATCTGCAATTTTTCTGAAAAGTTCATTTTTAACATCAAGTTTTTCAAAAACAGCTTCAATAATGATATCACAGTCTATAAGTTCAGACACATCATCGGTAAAAGAGAAGGAATTTTTTTTAAATTCGTATTCTTTTTCTGAAATTTTCTTCCTTTTAAGGCTTTTATCGAGAGTTTTCATAACTTCCGAATAATTATTTTCTGAACTGCAAATATCAAGAACAATGAAGCTGTCGGTTTTAAGTTTGCCGAAAAGATGGGAGAAGATATCCCTTCCCATTTTTCCGAATCCGAGAATACCAATATTCATATCAATGTTCCTTTTTATATAGCTGTAAATAATTTTTCAGGCGTGAAACATCGAAGTTTCCGCAGTTTTCACTGATGAACCGTATCAGTTCAGCAGCTTCCGAAGGACTTTGCTTTTTTTCCGTGAGAATGTCAGCCCAGCCGAATTCGAGGGCTTTGTCGGCGGAAATAAGTTCGCCGGACATGACAAGTTCATAAGCAGTCTGCAAGCCGCAGATTTCCACAGTTCTTGCTATGCCTCCCAGTGCGGGAAGTATTCCGAAGGTAGATTCGGGCTGACCTATTCTTGCATTTTTTTCAATTATCCTGTAGTGGCTGTTTACTGCAATTTCACAGCCTGAACCAATACAGAATCCGCTTACTGCACTTACAACAGGAAATGGCAGTTCGTGGAGAAATGTGAAGCAGTGTTTCAGTTTCAGGTGGCTTTCGGGAAGAACGCCTGAAATATCGTCGTAAACCTCATTTGCAGAGCGAGCTGCAAGAGCCTCAACGTCAGCTCCGACACTGAAATGTCTGCCGCCTCCGCAGATTATAAGTCCTTTGATATACGGATTTGCGGACATTTCTTCAATTTCAGCCGTAACAGCCTGATAATCCGTGAAGAAATCAGCAGTCATGAGGTTATTTTTGTCTGAATTCATTGTAAGAGTGAGGATACCGTTATTTTCTGAAATGCTCATGGATTCACTCATTTGAAGTCACCTCCGCTTTATCAGCAATAAGCCTGTAAAACGCAGTTGATTCATGGTAAAACACCTTATCTGACGGATATTTCCGTGCGGCGATAAAGCAGTTTGTGATTTCGGAAGCCTGTTTCAGCGATTTATCCTTGAAAAGCTTATGAATGTAGGAATCGGTATTTTCGGAAGGAATAACTATATCGAAAATATCGGCAAATCCTTCGGGTATGGAATCAGAAGCGGCGGCGGTCATAAACGGAGCGTTTCTGAAAAAATCTGTAAAATCCGATATATTGCCGTAAGAAGTGTTTTCGTCAGGCTTAACAAGTATCATGCATGGCTGACCGAGCTGTGCGGTCAGAAGTTCGTCAAGAGAAGAAATATCGCTTATTTCAGTGACGAACTCATTAATTTTAATATTCATCAGGTTCACTCTCCAGACAATTTTTTACAGCGGCAGTAACATCACAAATAATGCGTTCATTGTTTACAAGAGCAATTTTTCCGCTTATTTTGCAGGCAATGATGTTGGTTGAATTGTTAAAGATATTGTGTTTATAGTTTATAAGACCGTTTTTGAGAAAAAGTTCACTTTCAATGCGAACTTCGTCGAGGAGACGCAGTTCATGGATATAACGCTGTTTGCTTTCGAGGATGACGGGGAAAAGCCCGTCATTTCTGATGGATTCAAGAAGTCCGTTAGAGCTGAGGAAGTTCCAGAGGGCAGCTTCGGCATATTGCAGATAGACAGCGTTGTTGACATGACCAAATGAATCAAGCTCATATCCACGAACAGTCAGATTATATGTAGAGTGTTTCAATTTTTAGTTCCTTCCGCAAGAATTGCTTCAAACATACCTTTTGAAGGCTCGTCAGCACCGTCAAGAGCGAGGGTGAAGGTGTTGATTATGGCTTGTATCTGTGCTTTTGACTTATCTGCAATAAGTTCCTTAACGAAATTGAGAGTTTCATCAAAGGAATTTTTCTGACGGCTGATTTGGGTAACAAGACCGATGGCAAGAGCATCTGCGGCGGAGAGGATATCTCCACGGAGAATCATTTGCAGAGCTTTTTCTTTTCCAATAAGTTTTAGCAGACGTTCCATGCCTCCCATACCCGGAATTACACCGTGCATAACTTCGGGTAAGCCGAGAAAAGCGGAAGGTGAGGCAATACGAAACTGACAGCTCAGTGCAATTTCCAGACCGCCGCCGAAACAGCCGCCGTTTATAGCCGCAGCAGTAACGATAGGGAGTCGTTCAATGGTATGCAGAAGCTTTACTGCATTTTCAAGTTTTGAAGAAAGGCAGGATATATCGGCATTATTGAAAAGGGAAACATCAGCACCATGAGAAAAATGCCTGCCTTTTCCCGTAATGATGAGTGCTTTGACCTGCGGATTATTTTCCAGCCAGCCAAGCAGTTCGGTACGGTTGATAAATTCAGGTTCACAAAGCAGATTTTTTGTTCCGTTTTCAATGGTAAGAACGGCGATATTATCCTCTGCGTGGATTTCTGATATATTTGATATCACAGCTTATCCTCACTGATTAACAATATCGTTGCCGTACTGATATATCTTGCAGAACATATCAACAACATCGCTCATGGTGTTCATAGAAGATTTGAGCATATATTTGCCTATACTCTGAAGCTTGATATCAAGCTCATATTTTTCGGCAGTCATTTCTATAAGTTCAACGAACATCAGGGAATCACTTCCGAGGTCGTCCTGCGGATTGGTTTCCATAGTGATTTCTGATTTTTCAACTTCGCATTCTTCAGCATAGTAATCAAAAATCATATCCTTGATTTCCTGTCTTATTTCTTCAGTTAATTCTTTCATTGTAAAAACCTCCGTAAATTAAATTAAATATATATGGTCATCTCTAAAAAACTTCTGATAAAAAACAGCTATGCACAGCCTATGCTGCGTCAATCCCTCTTGGAGTGCGAAAGCACGCCTTCGACGGCTTTCCGTGCATCTACTGCACCTATCCGTTTTTTCTTACTCAAAACGGGTTTTTAGAGATTTCCATGTATTATTGCTCCACCAACTAAATCCTGAATTTTTCAGCTTGGCCTGAAGAAGAAATTCTGCGTCAGAAAACCTTGAAATACGTTAGTATTCCTGCGGTTTTCTTCCTTGACTTTCTCCTTCATTACTTCGCATAAAATATTCAAGATTTAATTGGCGGAGCAATAATATCGCAAAAAACTTTATGCAGTTTTATGCGGTATAGCCTAAAGTAGTTCGTTAAATGTGTGAATAGTACATTTTCTGCTTACTCTTGAAAATTTTTTTACTGCACCATTGGAGCTTACGTCGAAAAAATCGGTAACACCGAGTTCTTCCAGTTTGTTTAAGGCAAGATCCCATCTGATAGGCGTATAGACATTGAGCTGATTTTCCTTTATCACATCTTCAGGAGATGTGAGGATCTTTCTGTTAAAAACGGAAAGAATAGGATAAACAGGCGGATCATATAAGATTGATTCGCAAAAGTCCGTATATTCAGATGAATAATCCAGCATCAGGGGATGATGAAAAGCAGTACCCGCATAGAATCTGAAAGTTTTCAATGCACCTTCTTTGAGGCATATTTCAAATGCACGTTCAATAGCGTCAGCCTTACCGCTTAACAGCACATGAAATGATGAATTGCCGCTTCCGATAATGAGGTCGATTTCGGAAAAATGTTTTTTGAGCAAAGGTGATATCTCGTCGTAAGAAAAGCCGATAACAATGCCGAGGTCCATATCAAGTCCTTCATTGGAAAAGCGGTTCATGGCGAAACGGTTTGTCATAACGAGCCTGTGGGCGAAATCATGGCTGAAAGCTCCGAAACAGGCACTGATGCTGACTATTCCCATACTGCACCCCGCACCGATATCGGGGATAATACCTTTTGAGATATAATATTCATAAACAACTCTGTCACAAAGCAGTGAAACGAGCCATTCAGCAATACGTTTATCGCAGACGTTATTTTTTTCTATATCCTTGTTAAGACCGAGATTGCTGAAAGCGGAGTCAAAGTAGTAAAGATATTTGTCATAAAGTTCAGACGGCAGAGCAGAGGTAAGTTTTTTTGGAGGAGAACCTATGCCGTTGAAAAGAAAAGCTGTTTTGTACATTAATTACTCCTTATAAAAAGTTTTTTGTTAAGTGAGAAATATAAATGACACTTAATATTTTAACATTTTTCTTATACAAATGTCAATAGGTTAAATACTTTTTAGAAAAAATACAATAGATGTAATGTGAAAAATTGTGACAATATAACAAAGGAACTGTGATTTTTCGCAAAAAAATAAAGCCCTTTCCAATGAAGGAAAGGGCGTATGTTGTATTATTTATTGGGCTTTAGCGGTTTCAAATTTTACCAGTTTGGCTTTATAAAGAGCTGTACAAACCGCACCGGTTGCGATAGTTGTGACTATCATTTCAAAAACAGCATTCAAACCTATTGAACCTATAACGTAAGCGATAAATCCTTTACCTGCCATGTTAGTGGTCATATATTCGGTTGAACTGAAAACGATGACAAGTGCTGACATAAAAAGAATCGTATTGAAAAGTGCAGCACAAAAACCTGAAACAGAAAAAGCAACGTAGATATTGATGTTTTTTGAGAGCCAACGGAAAAGCAATCCGATGATAAAGCCATCAATCAGACGTGGGAAGAAACGCTGAACGAAGCAGAATAAAGGGCTTCCTGTTTCCTCAAGCAGAGCAATGCCCATAGCACTCGGCATACCGATACCGAAGCATTGCATAAAGCTGAAAATACCGAAAACGCCGCCGATAATTGCACCGCCTGCAGGTCCTAAGGTTACTGCGGCTATGGCTACAGGAATGACGTTAAGGGTAATGACGAGTGGACCTACAGGTATAGAACCGATAGGTGTGAACGAGAATACTGCGACGACAGCGGTGAGCAAGCCGAGCTGAACCATAGTTCTCGTATCGAGTTTGAATTCCATATTAAATTCCTCCTTGTTACTACTCCTCATACGAGGATATAATACAACACAATTATAATATCACATATTAATAAGAATGTAAATAGACATTTCTGAAAAATTTCCTGATAAAGGAAAAAAATGGAAATGTGCATAATGACGAAAACGAATTTTCATAATGTAATAGCAGAACAACATATTACAAATAGTATATACGCACAATGTTGAAAGAGTGCAAAATGTTAAAAATATGAAA
>JAZQND010000044.1:0-4790 GCA_045627145.1 Ruminococcus sp.
AGAACAATTGAAGAAGCGGCAGGTCCTCTGCTTCTGGTCAAAGACGTAGAGAACATTACCTACGGCGAACTTGCCGAAATAAGACTTAAAAACGGTGAAAAAAGAAGATGCCGTGTTCTCGAAATAGACGGTACAAATGCAGTTGTACAGCTTTTTGAAAATGCCGCAGGTATCAATTTGCAGGACAGCAGTGTAGTTTTTTCTGGTCATCAGATGGAACTTGGCGTATCCGAAGATATGCTCGGACGAGTTTTCGATGGTCTGGGCAGACCTATTGACGATGGTCCTGAAATTATTCCCGAAATGCGAATGGACGTTAACGGACTCCCTATGAACCCTGTTGCAAGAAAATATCCACAAGAATTTATTCAGACAGGTGTTTCTGCTATTGATGGTCTTAACACACTTGTAAGAGGACAAAAACTGCCTATTTTCTCGGCAAGCGGACTTCCTCATGCACAGTTCGCCGCACAAATTGCAAGACAGGCTAAGGTTCGTGGCAAAGACGAACAGTTTGCTGTTGTATTTGCTGCAATGGGTATAACATTTGAAGAATCAGAATATTTCGTGCAAAGCTTCAAAAGCACAGGTGCTATTGACAGAACGGTTCTTTTTATAAATCTTGCAAACGATTCAGCTATTGAACGTCTTGCAACGCCTAAAATGGCTCTTACTGCCGCAGAATATCTTGCATTTGAAAAGGGAATGCACGTTCTTGTAATCCTGACAGATATCACGAACTATGCAGATGCACTTCGTGAGGTTTCAGCCGCAAGAAAGGAAGTTCCCGGAAGACGCGGATATCCCGGATATATGTACACAGACCTTGCAAGCATATATGAAAGAGCCGGCAGACAGGCTGACAAAAACGGCAGTATCACAATGATACCTATCCTCACTATGCCTGAAGACGACAAAACTCACCCTATCCCTGACCTTACCGGCTATATTACAGAAGGACAGATAATTCTTTCACGAGAACTTTACAGAAAGGGTATCAATCCGCCTGTAGACGTTCTTCCGTCACTTTCACGTCTGAAGGATAAAGGTATTGGTGAAGGCAGGACAAGAGCAGACCATTCCGATACTATGAATCAGCTTTTCTCCGCCTACGCACGAGGAAAAGATGCCAAGGAGCTTATGGTCGTACTTGGTGAAGCCGCACTTACCCCAACAGACCTTCTGTATGCAAAATTTGCAGATGAATTTGAAAAAAGATATGTTTCTCAGGGATTTGAAAATAACCGAAGCATAGAAGATACGCTCTCTATCGGCTGGGAATTGCTTAAACTCCTGCCAAAAAGCGAACTCAGAAGAATCAGGGAAGAATACATTGAAAAATATTACGATTCTCAGGATTGAGGTGAGCTGATTGGCAAGACTTAATGTTAATCCGACCAGAATGGAGCTTAGTAAGCTTAAAAAGAAGCTCGTTTCAGCCAAAAGAGGACATAAACTTCTGAAAGACAAACGTGACGAACTTATGAGGCAGTTTATGATCCTGATAAAAGAAAACCGACAGCTTCGTTCAGAAGTTGAAGAAGGAATCAGAAATGCCAATAAGTATATGGCAGTTGCAGGCTCTGTAATGCAGAGAGAAGTTCTCGAAACAGCTCTCATGCTTCCGAAACAGGAAGTTGAACTTGAAGTTGAGGAAAAAAACGTCATGAGCGTTTATATTCCTCAATTTAAGCCGAAATACCGTACAAGTGATACAAATGACATTTATTCTTACGGCACTGCATTCACTTCTATCGACCTTGATGGAGCAGTGAGTGCATTAAGTGAAGTCTTTCCCAAAATGATAAGGCTTGCAGAGGTTGAGAAATCATGTCAGTTAATGGCTGATGAGATAGAAAAAACCCGCCGCCGTGTAAATGCACTTGAGCATATAATGATTCCTGATTATGAAGATACCATCAAGTTCATCACAATGAAGCTTTCAGAAAATGAAAGAAGTACTACTACTTCACTTATGAAAGTAAAAGACATGGTTCTCAAACAAAGTCATAATTATAAATAATCAAGGCAGCACCGTACAAGGATTATGCGGTGCTGCTTCGTTTTTTTGATGAATATGTGACAGCAAGACGAAACCCGATTGAAATAAGTTATTCTTCTTGACAATCTGATGACAAGCAGTTATAATAATATTGGAACTAAAAATATGGAGGGATTATTATGAGAAAAATCAGTTCAGTTCTTATAACAGCAGCTGTTATCAGTGCATTATCAGCCGGTATGACAGCTAATGCTGCTACCGTTGACGAAATTGCTGCTGCCGCCCGTGCAAAAGGATATACCGAAGATCAGATTCAACAGGGTTATAACGCTTACTACGCCGATCCTTCTGCCTATACTCCGGAACAGCTTGATGAGGTTCTTAATATGGTTGAAAATTCCGGTGACGTTATAATCAATACAGTTCCGTATAATCCTGAAGCCGCCCCCGTAATAACCACAACAACAGCTTCCGAAACTCCTGAAATTTCAGGAATAACCCTCACTGCTCCTGACGGTTCTGAATTTACCAGAATTTCCGAAGATGAATTCATTAATTTAAGCTACGATGAAAAAATGGCATATCTTTCAGGCTTTCCGCAAGATAAACAAAAAGTTATCATAGATAGTCTTTCACCTCTTGAATACAGAAGTCTTATTAAACAAGCCCCAACCGAAAAAAAACTTGAGATCGTTGATTCAATTTCAGATGTTGCTGAAGGAATGGGACTTACGGTTACTGTAGATGAAGTTGATGATGACAATTTAACTCTTTCTGCCAGAAATAATGAAGGTACACTTGTCAGCGTTTCAAATGCTAAAGTAGCAGTTGAGGATACTGGTTTCGACAGACGATGGCTTGTTTCAGCTATTGCCGCATCACTTTCAGCCGCAATTGTCGGTATTGCTCTGGTAATTACAAAATGTTTCGGAAAGGGTGAAAGTGAAAGTATAAATGGAAAATAAGAAAAAAAACAGAATACTGCATATAGTAACGCCTTTTATCGTTCTGCTTATATGTTTTGCGGCTGCGGCTGCAATAATGATAAAACCCTATGATAAACTTAATATGTATCTTAACCTTGCTTTTATGGATGAGATGAAATCAGCCCCCGTAAACAGGGAAGACGGACTTGTCATAAAGGATAACGAAATCACTAATGAGCAAAGCGGTGAGTATTTTGAGAAAGGTAAGTTTATCCGTCCGACTTTCGGTGAAAGATACGCAACTTTAAGCTGTGATTCACTTGAAACTGATGTTCCTGTTTACTGGGGAAGCAGTCCGCAGCTTTTTGAGCGTGGTGCGTGTCAGTCATCGGGTTCGGTAATTGCAGGTGACGATGGAAATACAGTAATATCTGCACATGTCAATACTTTTTTTGCCGACCTTGATAAACTTGAAAAAGGGGATAAGGTATATCTGAAAACCCTCTACGGCGAATTTGTATATACAGTAAAAGAAGTAATCACATTTGATAAAAAAGATAATAAATATGTTTCTTCCACTAAAGACAACAGACTTACTCTTTATACTTGTAAAACCGATATTCTTGGAAATATGAACGAAAGAACCGGCGTTATCTGTGAACTGACAGAGAAAAAATTCAGTCAGGCAGAGGAGGAGGGGACAGAAAATGAATAAAATTTCAACTTATCTCTCATCTCTGATAATTTCGGTTCTTATGGTGTTTGCTTTTATCGGAAGTTCATGTGCGATACTTGCCTGCATAAACTTAACAAGTCAGAAGGCAATAAAGCTTTTTGACGATAAAGCACTTGAAAATGACATATCTGCTGAACTTTCAGAACATTACAAAAAAGAATATAATGCTTCAGGAATACCGCCGGAGGTTTATACTGAGTCAATTGATTCCGATTATATCCGAAAAAGCGGTCATACCTGTATTGAAAAGGCATTTGAGGTTCTCGAAAACAGTGGAACATATTCCGCAATGCCTCCTGAAAATGCCGCACTTGAATCATCAATTGACAGCTTTTTTAATGACTACGCTGACAAATCAGGCTATAAAAAAGATGAAAACTTTGAAAATAAACTTGCTTCAACTAAAAAAGCTGCCTACGAAACAATAAGTTCATACAGTGATGTATTTAAATTCAGTACAATTAATAACAAAGGCTTTTTGAGCAAAGCCTCCAAAGTTTACAGTAATCGTTTCGCTTTATCAGCAGCCACAATAATCGCAACTTTTTTCCTTATGCTGCTGCTTCTAATTGTAAACCACAAAAAAAAGATAACCTTCCTCTATTGGACAGGAATTTCTGCAATTATTGCAGGGATTTCAGGCGGAGGATTAAGTATCTATCTGCTTGCAGGAAATTATTTTGATTCTTTTTCAATTAAACAGCCTGCGGTTTTCAATGCATATACAGGTACGATGTATAAACTTACAGAAGCTTTTATGGCTGTTGAAATAGCTGTAACAGTAATTGGTATATGTATGCTTGTCATTTATGGGCTTTTCCATGAGAAAAATAAAAAAAATAATGTGAAACCAACCCAAATTCAATAATATTGCTCCACCAGTTAATCATTGCCAAAAATAGAGACTGCCGTTCTAACTGCTGTGCTCATATAGAAATTTTATGCTTTTTATTGAGGGAATCCCTTTTTCAAAAGGGGTTCCCTCAAATTTACTTCCTAATTACAAAAGGGCACCACAAAAAACCCGATTTGAGTAAGAAAAAGCAGATAGGTACAGTAGATGCAAGAAAAGCCATCGAAGGCGTGCTTTCGCACTACGAGAGGGCTTGACGCAGCAGATGCTGTG
>JAZQND010000045.1:0-7384 GCA_045627145.1 Ruminococcus sp.
ACGATAGCGTCGCCTGTCTTGGAATCTGTACACTGGAAGTTTGCACCGAGTTCAGCGAGGTTAGACATTACCTTACCGCCTGTTGCAGGTGAATCAGATTCGATAGCTGTGAGCTTGAGTGGATCATCAAGCTTGAATACTACGTCAAATGCAGATACTGCATTGCCGTTTGAATTTACGAATACGTCAACAAATACATCGTCGCCAGCCTTAACGTTCTCGTATGTACCGAAATCGAAGATGATATCGCCGCTTACAGGTGTGTCAGGCTTAACTGTTGTTGTTGTTACAGGTGTAACAGACTTATCTGTTGTTGTTGTTACAGGATCAACTACAGGAGTTGGGTTGCCAACGATGATCTTACCGTTCTTTGTACCAACACTGTAATTGAAGCTTGTGTTGTCCTTGAATACCTTGCACTGGCTGCCGAAGCCGACGTTGTAAATACCGTCTGCTGTGCCTGCCGGTACAGTTACTGTGAGCTGGAATACAGCATCATCAGTCTTAGGAACGATAGCGTCGCCTGTCTTGGAATCTGTACACTGGAAGTTTGCACCGAGTTCAGCGAGGTTAGACATTACCTTACCGCCTGTTGCAGGTGAATCAGATTCGATAGCTGTGAGCTTGAGTGGTGAATCTACACTGAATACAACATCAAATGCAGATACCTTGTTGCCGTTTGAATCAACAAATACGTCAACAAATACATCGTCGCCAGCCTTAACATTCTCGTATGTACCGAAATCGAAGATGATATCGCCGCTTACAGGTGTTTCAGGAGCCTTTGTTGTAGTTGTTGCAGGTGTTTCAGGCTTAACTGTTGTAGTTGTTGTAACAGGAGCCTTTGTTGTTGTAGTAGTTTCAGGAGTTACAGGAGCTGAAGCTTCGCCAACTTTAATTGTAAGAGGCTTGAGCTTTAAGTTACCTGTTTCTGTGAAATACTTAGCATTAGCAGTTTCAATGATTGGTGATGGGTTATGAAGCTTAGGATCGCTTGAAGTTTCATACTCACAGAAATCAATTGTATATGTACCTGCTGCACCCTTTGGAATGTTTACGTTAAATACCATTACAGGGAAATCAGTTGACTTTGAGCCGAGGAATACATAATCAGCACCATTGCAAGTCCAACCGCAGTTGAGGTAGTAGTTGCTTGCACCTGCGATAGGCTCATTTTCAGCAGCAGTGATCTTATAGAAACCGCCTGAAGAATACTTGCCTCTGCCGTTTAAGCTTCCGCCCCAGTTTGGAGCAAGATTTGTAGAAAATTCCTTGCCTGCAGCAGTAGTAAAGGTCTTGTCTGCATCATAGAACTTATCCTGTGCAGGATCAAAGAAATCAAATGTAACGCCCTTTGCATCGCCGTCTTTAGAATTTACTGTGAAACCTACACCGAATGCAGCACAGTCAGGTGTTGCTTCATCAAGATAAAGAGCACATGGAATTGTAACACTGCCGGCATCTATATCTGCCTGAGAAACAGTTATTGAATTGCCCATTGCATCATACTTTGAACCTGCAGCAGCAAAAGCTTCAAGAGAGAAAGTCTTAGTGCTGTCAGCTGCAAATACAGATGGTGCCATAGAGCTAACTATTGATGCAGCCATTGTCATCGCAGTGACTGCAGAAATTAACTTTTTCATTTGTAATAATTCCTTTCTTTAGGTTTTTACGCCTATTAGTTTAAAAACATAAATTGGGTTTGTATTCCTTTGTAAGAGGGACAAATCAGATAATCACGGATTAGAGCTCTGTTACGAGTTTAAGTAAGAACTTCTGAATCTTGAGTGCGTCAAGGTTTGTTATACCGTCTGCACCCTTGTCATCGGTTCCGCCTGCAACGTCTGCATTAGCAATTCCCTGCTTTGTAATATGGGTTGGATCACTGCCTGATACGCCATATTTACTTGGATTAGCTGTTGACTGCATAATGAGAACTACGTCACTCATGTTAATATCACTGTCGCAGTTTGCATCTCCACGCTTGGTTGCAGCTGTTGACTGTGAACCAATGGTTACTTTACCATTTGTTGCCTTAACATCGTACTGAACTGCTGAAAAGCCGGCTGAATAACCAATATTGATTGCATCATTCATAACGCCTGAGCCATAATAGGTTTCACGCTTTACTGCTTCAAGCTTGATTGCTGATTCAGCACCTTGTTTTGCACTGCTTAAAGCTGTACCTGTGATTGTACAGAACACGCCTGACTTGCTTATCCAGTAAGAAGCGTCATCAACACCTGTTGACCACATCACATTTGCATAACCCTCACTTTTATTGATGGATACATCATAAATTGGTAAGAGTGATGCTGTTTGATCTGATGAATCTGCCTTTCCAGATGCGATTGCACCTACTTTTACGTCACTGATTTCGATAACGCTCTTATCATAAGAAATTGCGAAATCAATGCCCTGGATGCCGGAAGCCGGAATGTCTGCCAGAGATACGTCCACTGTGAAAGTTTCTCCCGGATTAACTGTTGCTGTACCAGCGGATATCTGCACTGTTTCGCCGGCTGCAAAAGCTGGAACGAGAGAAGTAACTGAGAGTGAGAGCATCGTTGCGGCAATTGCTCCAACGACTACCTTTTTTGTCTTCATTTATATTTCCTCCTTCTTCAAAATTGTTATATAACAAAGGAACCAAAGCCCCTTTAATTATATCATGTTTTAATTTTGCAGCGAATTATATGCTGCCTCCTCTTTGACCGCATTGCTGAAGTATAAACAACGCTGTTTCGAATAAAAGAGAACAAATTCAGCTTATACAGATAAGAAATAAGTTCTGTTCCGAACTGTATATCATTCCAAAGCATTTGTACACGTTTCAGATGATACATCATCAACCTTAAAATTAACTGAAAAAAATTGTTTTTCCGGCAGCGGATTCAATAAGGACAATCGCAATGCCATGCTAAGATACTATATTTCATATCCATATTTACTTACGATTCAATTATATATCAGCCCTAAAAAAAAGTAAATAGGTTCATACGGTTTTTGGAGTTTTACATAAACGATAAAATGATTTTTTGCACGGTTTGCACAATCAGGAAATTAACTGTAAATCGCAATCAAAAGGCTTTTTGAAAACTGTTTTAATTGATAAAATTATTTATTCAATTCTCTGAATTCAGTGGGGAAATTCTCCTCAATTATGCTGTTTACGATGTCCCAGTTAAACTCCGGATATGTTCCCATCGGGAATGCATAAGGGAGTCCGTGCGAATTTGCAAGCTCCTCTGTATACTTGCTGTAAGGGTATATTCTTATGTTTGAAAATTCTCCGTCGTCATAGTGAACTATTGTCGGGATACACTTGACATTCTCAAGTCTGACTTCATTTGTTTCGCCGTCAACGACAATATCAAAATCAGGCATTTCTCCTATAACATTGAAATTATCTGTCTGGGCACAGATAAAATTGCCCATTGAATAATAAACGAAACCTTTTGTGCCGTCATCTCTCGGAATCCACTCCATTGTCTGAGCAGTATGTGTATGTCCTCCGAGGATAACATCAGCACCCCAGTCCACCATTTTGTTTGCAAGCTCAATTCTGTCAGGAGAAACCTCATGTGTATCCTCTGCACCCCAATGTGCCGAAACAATAACAGCGTCTGCCATTTCATCAGCTTTCTTAATTTGTCTTTCAATTACATCTTCTTCAGAATTAAGTATAACTCTTAAAGGAGAATCTTCAGGAATTGAGAAACCGTTGATATGTTCAGCGTAGGCAAGAAATGCTATCTTTACTCCGTTTACTTCACGGATTCTGATATTTTCGGAATCTTCCTCATTTAAATAAGCACCAATAACGCTGTGACAATGACTTTCAGCCTTTTTATTCCAGAATTTTATTGATTCCTCAAGACCGCTTGCCCCCATATCAAGAAGGTGGTTATTTGCCATTGTAAACACATCAAAGCCGCAGTCTATAACAGCATCTGCCACTTCTGGCGGAGAATTGAAAATAAGAACACCGCCGTTTGCACCGCATATTTCATTGCTTTCCGATATTACGGTTTCCTGATTAAGGATAGCAACATCAGCAGATTCAACGAGATATTTGACCTCTTTATAGATAGGTTTAAAATCAAATCCGTTTCCGCCTGCGTATGCTTCTGCATTCTTGTAAACCGAATAATGAATAAGGTTATCACCTGCGGCAACCACATGAACCGTTTTATCTTCGGGAACAGGTTCTGTAGTAGGTTCAGCGGTAGTCGGCTCAGTAGCTGCTGGAATTGTCGATTTAGAAGCTTCCTGTTCAACATTGCCTAATGTACGAACCGAACCGCATCCTGTAGAGCTTAATGTTATGATTGCTGCAATACCTGCCGCAGCAGCTAAACGTCCTTTTTTCAAAATCATCATATTTCTCCTTTTTCGGGAAAAGCGGGCATGGTTTTACACAAAGCCCATTTCTTCCAAATTTGATTATAACACAAAATTTATCGTTTTGCAATTACCTATTGTATCATACTTATGCTGTTTTACACTCTGTTTTAAAATAATTACAATTCTATTACTGCTCCAAACAACGTATTTTAGGGGAATTTCATTCCCTATTCTTTCCTTTTCTGTCCTCTTTGTTCATTCATACAAAGTTTTGGATAAAATATTGTGTAAATTGCTGTTATATATAATATTTCATTTATCTAACACAATTCTACCCTTGACTTTTGCAATTCTATAAACTCCTCTGCAAGTTTCTCAGCTTCTGCATAGGAATTAAGCAGATAGCTTCTTCCCCTGAATTTTGCCGAACCGTAATAGCCGTTCATATACCATGCGGCGTGTTTCCTTGCTTCATGCATGGCAAGTTCCTCACTTTTTTCACTAAGACTCAGTATCAGACGAATATGCTCCAGCATAACTCTCATTCTTTCCTCAATATCAGGCGGCTGATAGCTTTCACCATTAAAGTATGCCTCAATTTCACGGAAAATAAACGGATTTCCATAGCTTCCACGTCCAACCATAACAAGGTCACAGCCCGTCTGCTCATACATATTTATACATGAGCCGATGTCTGTAATATCGCCGTTTCCGATTACAGGTATACTGACTGCCTTTTTTACGTCTGCAATAACGCTCAGGTCAGCCTTGCCGCTGTAAAACTGGTCTTTTGACCTTCCGTGAACCGTTATTGCCGCAGCTCCCGCACTTTCAAGTGCTTTTGCCATTTCAACTGCATTCGGTTCGCCATAGTGCCAGCCTGCACGGTGCTTTACCGTTACGGGTGTATTTCCTGCCGCCTTCACTGCCGCCTCCGTAATCTCAGCGGCAAGTCTGACATCTTTCATAAGTGCTGAACCTGCTCCCGTATTCACCACTTTAGGCACGGGACAGCCCATATTAATATCAATAATATCCGGCTTATATTCCAAAACTATCTTTACAGCCTCTGCCATAAAATCGGGTTCGCTTCCAAAAAGCTGAACAGCCATAGGGCGTTCCTCGTCCGTTACTGTACAAAGTGCCGCAGTTTTTTTGTCACTGTAGCATATACCCTTTGCAGAGACCATTTCGCTTACCATGTATGCCGCACCGTATTTTTTACACATCAGTCTGTACGCTCTGTCTGCAACTCCTGCCATCGGAGCAAGTGCCGCAGTTCTCTTTACACTTACATTTCCTATTATAATAGTATCAGGCATTCTTACTCTCCGTTGGCTGAACATCTTTTTTTCTGAAAACAAGCACCTTGCTCAAAATGTAGTTTGCTATGAATATGAAAACCTGACTCAGGAATGTTATCACCGTTCTGTTCATGCCAAGCCAATCACAGCATACAAGGAATATTGCTTCTTCCATGCCGAGTGTGGCAAGTCTTGCACCATAAAACGAGAAAAATACCTTCCAGAATTCTTGTTTTGTTTTGGTTTCAGCCTTGAAAACATATTTTTTGTTTGTAAAAAATGCAAACGTTACAGCACATATCCACGAAAATACAACTCCTGCCGTTGTTTCCCATTTTGGTTCGCCCGGAACAACCCAGAACAAAAGCAGCTTTGTAACTATTGACACAACTGTTGTCAATCCTCCAAAAAGCAGATACATCCACTTTTCTTCATACTTATAGTAAATGTCCTGCAATGATTTTGGCAAAATTGATACACACGCCTTAATTAACTTTTCCATTTTTGCTTCCTTTCATTTTTTATTCTGTATTTTACTGATAATACAACACTTTTATAATATCAGTTTAGAGTGAAAATTTCAAGAGATTTCAGAAAATTTTCACAATTGATAATATCGGATTTTGCAGAATTTTCACAGAATCATTCTATACTGTAAGCTATTCCGACAACCGCTATTGACTTTCTGCCGTTTCCATGATATAATATTAATAAAAGTAAAGCTGTTTCCGCCAGCTTTTTATCAATTTTTTTAACGGAGTTGTTCACTATGGCTAATAATTCAAACGATAACAAATTATACTACGAATTTCCAAAAGAACTCATGCCCATGCTTAAAGATTTAAATAAGCTTTATGAAATAATCAAAAGAAACCTTACCGAAGTTGATATGCGTTGGCTCTCTGTTAAGGGCCGCCATTCACTTATCGTTGACCTTAAACTTGACCTCATCTACCTCATCAGCTTTATCTCTGTTATGGGCGGAAGTCCTGATGAATTTCCTCTTTACCTCGCTGAAGGCATTTTCGCTAACGATCCGCCTTCAAATTATGCTATCGGTTTTATCAGAGCCGCTGAAAATATGAAAATTAAAAATCTTATCAGCAACTACACCATAACCGAAGAAGATACCAGACATTTTGATGAGTTCACTTCCAACGTCACAAATATTCTGCGTCTGCTTCCTGCCTGCGGAAGCCTTTATGAGCTTTCCATGATTTATTATCTCTACGGAAGCCTTATCGCTTCAATCTGTAAGATACTCGAAACAAATGCCGCTTCGCCTATCGTCCTTACAGGTATCAACAACTACCTCAAAACTCAGTTTGACGTTATTCAGAAGCACCTTACTCCAAAAGACCACGAGGAATTTAAAAATAACGTATTCCCTTATTTGCAGCACGTTAATGACAGAGCAAGCGAAATTGAAAATGCTCTTAAAGAGGAACTTGCAAAAACAGAAAATAACGAAGAATAAAATATAAGCCTGAGAAATCTATGTTTCTCAGGCTTTTTTCATGCAACACCGCACGCCGAATTTACTTGCTTTCTTCTTCAATATTGTCTATTGCATATTGCAGACACTGAATTACAAGCTGATTTAGCGAAAGATTATTGGGCACCTCTAAAAACCCCTTCTGAGAAAAAGCAGCTATGCACAGCATCTGCTGCGTCAAGCCCTCTCGTAGTGCGAAAGCACGCCTTCGATGGCTTTTCTTGCATCTACTGTACCT
>JAZQND010000046.1:0-15245 GCA_045627145.1 Ruminococcus sp.
GAGGAAAACGGCATCGGCAGACCAAGTACATACGCCCCGACTATTACTACGATTACATCACGCCGCTACGTTGAACATGAGGGAAAAGCTCTAAAACCAACAAATCTCGGCGAGGTCATCACAAGCCTGATGATAGACCATTTTAATAAGATAGTGGATGCAAAATTTACTGCAGATATGGAAAACAACCTCGATGAGGTAGAACACGGCGAAAAGGACTGGGTAAGTACACTTCATGAGTTTTACGATGATTTTTCCGAAACGCTCAAAAAAGCCGAGGAAGCTATGGACGGCAAGAGAGTAAAAGTCCCAGACGAGGAGACAGACGAAATATGTGAGCTTTGCGGTAAAAATATGGTCATCAAATACAGCAAGTATGGCAAATTCTATGCCTGTCCGGGTTTCCCTGACTGTAGAAATACCCGAAAAATCGTGGTTGAAGCCGACGGAAGCTGCCCACGCTGCGGTAAGAGAATGCTCCTCAAAAAGTCAAAAAAAGGCAGAAGCTTCTACGGCTGTGAGGGATATCCCGACTGCACTTTTATGACATGGAATGTTCCAACTAAGGAAGTTTGTCCGCAATGTGGCAAGAATCTGTTCACAAAGGGCGGAAAATCGGGAAAACTCGTTTGTGAGAATGAAGGCTGCGGATACGAAAGAGAGCTGAAAAAATGAGCGAAACAGTTAACGTTATAGGTGCAGGTCTTGCCGGATGTGAAGCGGCATGGAGTCTTGCACGTTACGGAATAAATGTTAGACTTCACGAAATGAAGCCACAGAAATTCTCTCCTGCACATAAATACAGCGGCTTTGCAGAGCTGGTCTGCTCAAATTCACTCAAAGCCGCACGTCTTGAATCCGCCGCAGGTCTGCTGAAATATGAAATGGAAATGCTCGGTTCACTCACAGTGCCGTGTGCAAAGAAAAATTCCGTTGAGGCAGGCGGTGCTCTGGCGGTTGACCGTGAAAAATTTTCAGATGCTGTGACGGCTGAAATAAAGTCAAATCCGCTTATTGAAGTGGTTGACGGAGAAGTGACGGAAATTCCCGAAGGTACGGTAATAATAGCTACAGGTCCTCTGACATCGGGAGATATGGCGGAAAAAATACGTCAGCTTTGCGGCGAAGGTTTGAGTTTCTATGATGCCGCAGCCCCAATCGTAACAAACGACAGTCTTGACTACGAAAAGGTTTTCTGTGCCTCACGCTATGACCGTGGCGATGCAGATTACGTCAACTGTCCAATGAACAAGGAAGAATATCTTGCTTTCTACAATGCACTTATTGGTGCGGAAAAGGTACAGCTCAAGGACTTTGAAACTCATCCGTTCAGCGTTTACGAGGGCTGTATGCCTATTGAGGAACTTGCTTCCCGTGGTATTGACACAATGCGTTTTGGTCCGATGAAGCCAGTGGGAATCGACGATCCGAAAACAGGCCGCCGTCCCTATGCAGTGGTTCAGCTTCGCCGTGAGAACCGTGAGGGAAGTCTATTCAATCTCGTTGGTTTTCAGACTAATTTGAAATTTGGTGAGCAGAAACGTGTATTTTCTATGATTCCGGGATTGGAAAATGCTGAATTTATGCGGTTTGGCGTTATGCACAGAAATACATTCATAAATAGTCCTGAACTTCTCAATTCAGATTTTTCGATGCGTGAACACCCGAATATCAGTTTTGCAGGACAGATAACAGGTGTTGAGGGGTACATGGAGTCTGCGGCAAGCGGAATAATTGCAGGAACAGCCGCCGCAAGAAAAATTCTTGGTCTTGAACCAATTGTCCTTCCACGGGAGACAATGACCGGTGCATTATCTGCATATATAAGTGACAGATTCAACAGCGGAAAGTTCCAGCCGATGGGAGCCAATATGGGCATACTTCCGGATATCGGCATGAAGATAAAAGATAAAAAAGAAAAATATGGGGCTTATGCTCAAAGAGCCGTGTCCGCCCTTGAAAAGGAGCTGAAAAGAATTGGCAGTTAAAGTAATTGTTGATGCATTTGGTGGAGATAATGCCCCATTAGAGGTCATTAAGGGCTGTGAAAGAGCAGTTCGTGAGCTTGGTGTGGAGATAGTCCTGACAGGCAGTGAAACCCGTATCAGAAAGTGTGCGGAGGAAAACGGAATAAGTCTTTCAGGTATCGAGATTGTGCATACAGATGATGTTTTTGATATACATGAGGAACCGAAGGAGATTATAAAATCTGGCAAAAATTCTTCTATGGCACTTGGTCTGAGTTTGCTCGCAGAGGGCAAAGGAGATGCATTTGTCTCCGCAGGAAGTACAGGTGCATTGGTAATGGGTGCAACCTTTATCGTCAAGCGTATCAAAGGCATTAAACGTATCGCCCCTTCACCTGTCATGCCTGCCGCAAAGGGAAGTTTTCTTCTGACAGATGCAGGAGCAAATACCGAATGCAGACCTGAAATGCTGGTTCAGTTCGCACTTATGGGCTGTGCCTACATGGAAAAGGTCATGGGTATAAAAAATCCGAAGGTCGGTCTGCTGAATATCGGTGCAGAGGAAACCAAGGGACGTGACCTTGAAATAGAAACCTATAAACTGCTCGAAAAATCGGGACTGAATTTCGCAGGAAATATTGAAGCCCGTGATATGCCGAAGGGGGACGTTCAGGTTGTCGTAACTGACGGTTTTACGGGAAATATCGCCCTCAAGCTTTACGAAGGAATGGGTTCATTCTTTGGAAAGAAGCTGAAATGGATTTTTTCGGGTGCAGGAAAGATAGGTGCATTGTTTTCAGTTAAGAAAATCAACGAATTTCGTAAACAGATGGATTACAAGGAGGTCGGAGGTTCGGCACTGCTCGGTGTAAAAAAACCGGTCATAAAAGCCCACGGAAGCTCCGATTCCACGGCGTTTTTCAATGCGGTCAGACAGGCGAAAAAGTGCGTAGACGGCAATGTTACGGGAGAAATTGAAGCCTATGTCGCCAAGCTTGCCGCCGCCGGTGAGGAGTAATATTATGAGAAAAATTGAAGAATTTGAAGCAATTATAGGTTATACATTTAACAATAAAAATCTTATCCATACAGCCCTGTCACATTCTTCCTATGCTAACGAAAGACGACAGGCAGGCGGAAGTAACGAAAGACTGGAATTTCTCGGTGACAGCGTACTTTCCATTGTTGTTTCTGACTATCTTTACAAGAATCTGAATGTTCCTGAAGGTGATTTGACAAAGCTGCGTGCATCTCTGGTTTGTGAAAAATCACTGTATGTTTTTGCTAAAAAAATTAATCTTGGCAATTTCATTCTTCTGGGAAAAGGCGAGGAAAATACAGGCGGCAGAGAGCGTCCCTCAATTCTTGCAGATGCCTTTGAAGCCGTTATTGCCGCAATTTACCTCGACGGAGGCTTTGCTCCTGCCGCAAAGCATATTCTGCGTTTCATGCCTGAGGATATAAAAACTTCTAAAAAGCCCGTTTTTGATGATTTCAAGACGCTTCTTCAGGAAATTGTACAGAAAAATCCCGAGGAAAAGGTGGAATACGTTCTTATTGGTGAGGAAGGACCTGACCATAACAAGCGTTTCGTGGTGGAGGTTTGCCTTAATTCACAGGTAATCGGCAAGGGCAAGGGAAAAAGTAAAAAGGAAGCCGAACAGCTTGCCGCAAAGGAAGCTCTGGAGCTTATGGGCTATGAAGCACAGTAATATCGCCATTTTTATTCCTCATGTCGGCTGTCCGCATACCTGTAGTTTCTGCAATCAGAATACTATAAGCGGTGCAGAATGTCTGCCGGATGGTAATTCAGTTCGAGAGATATGCCGTAATGCCCTGAAAGAAGTGAAATCTCCTGAAAATACCGAAATAGCGTTCTTTGGAGGCAGTTTCACCGCAATTCCCCGTGACTATATGCTTGAATTGCTGACTGCTGCTTCCGAATTTGTCGGTGAAGATAAATTCGTGGGGATACGCTGTTCAACACGTCCCGACTGCATTGACGGTGAAGTTCTTGAACTGCTGAAAAAGTACGGTGTTACGGCAATTGAGCTTGGGGCACAGTCTATGGACGATACGGTTCTTGAAGCAAATGAGCGTGGACATTCCGCTGAACAGGTTGCGGAGGCAAGCCGACTTATCCGTAAATACGGTTTTGAACTCGGTTTACAGATGATGACGGGACTTTATGAAAGTTCGCCTGAAAAAGACCTTCAAACCGCCGTTTCCATAGCAGAACTGCATCCGGATACGGTCAGGATATATCCTGTTGCGGTGCTGAATGGGACTAAGCTTGGTCAGCTTTATCAAAAAGGTGTTTATAAGCTTGTGCCTTTTGACGAAATGCTGTCACTTTGCGGAAAAATGATACTGATGTTTGAAAACTGTGGGATAAAAGTTATCAAATGTGGACTTCATGCGTCTGAATTTGTTGAAAATGACCTTCTTGCAGGATACTATCATCCCGCTTTTCGTGAACTTTGTGAGATGCACATCTACCGTGAATTGATAGGATGTGAACTTAGAAATGCCGATATTCCTAAGGATACAGTACTAACTGTTGAGGTTTCGGATAGATGTATAAGCAAGGCGGTTGGACAGAAAAAAGCTAACATTTTTTATTTTAAATCTCTTGGTTTCAATATCTCAATCGTTGGAAGTAATGAGGTTGAACCATTCAAATGCAAGCTGAGGAGGTGAGCTATGTACCTTAAATCACTCGAAATACAGGGCTTCAAGTCCTTTCCTGACAAAATATCCCTTAATTTTGACAAGGGACTTACGGCAGTTGTAGGACCGAACGGCAGCGGAAAAAGTAATATCGGCGACTCGGTTCGCTGGGTTCTGGGAGAACAGTCCACTAAAACCCTCAGAGGAAATAAAATGGAGGACGTTATTTTTTCCGGTACTGTTGCGAGAAAACCAATGGGATTTGCCGCTGTTACGCTGAATATCGATAATTCCGACAAGACTCTCCCTGATATGGAAGATGAGGTTGCTGTCACAAGAAAGCTGTACAGAAGCGGTGAAAGTGAGTATCGGATAAACGGTAAAGCCTGCCGACTTAAAGATATTAATGAACTTTTCATGGACACAGGTCTCGGCAGAGACGGCTATTCAATTATCGGACAGGGAAGAATTGCGGAAATTGTCGGTGCAAAAAGCAGTGAAAGACGTGATATTTTCGAGGAAGCCGCCGGAATTTCAAAATTTCGCTACAAAAAGGCTGAGGCTGAACGAAAGCTTATTGCCGCACAGGAAAATCTTGTCAGGCTTACTGATATCCTTGCAGAGCTTGAAAGCCGCATAGGACCGCTGAAAAGTCAGTCCGAAAAGGCTGAAAAATTCGTAAAGCTTGCCGAACAGCGTAAAAAACTCGAAATTTCGGTATGGGTGAATCGTCTTGATGAACTTCGTGATAAACTTGAAAAGCTTGATGAGAAAATTCTGGTCAGCCGAAATGAGTATGAAAATATTGAAAATGACATTCAGCATGAAGAACAGAAAATTCAGGACGCTATCCGAAAAATGCAGGAGAGTACCATCAAACAGGACGAAATACGCCGAAAAATGCTTGAGGAAGAACAATCGGCTTCCGATATGAAATCGGGAATTGCGGTTCTGGAAAATGATATAAGACACTGCAACGAAGCTATAGAAGCTGCAAGGCTTAATATCACGGACTCCGAGGGAGTCAGAAAAAAGCTCGAAAAAGAGCGTAAAAACGCCGAAAAGAAAATAGCAGAGCTTGAAAAACTGAAACAAACGGCTGAAGAACAAATTGCAGAAACCGAAAAATTCTTTGCTGATGCGGAAGCTGAAAATTCACAGCTTGGTGAAGATGCAGACAAAATCAACAGTGAGATAAACAGCCTTACCATTAAGCAAAGTGAGTTCAGATTTGCCTGTGATTCGGCAAAAAAGACCATTGAGGAACAAAAACTCAGGCTCACGGATTTGCAGGAAAATAATAGCGGACTGGAAAAAAAGCTTGAAGAATATCATCAGCTTTCACATAAAAATCAGACTGAACTTGCTGAAAATGCTGAAAAATTTCAGTCCCTCAACAATAAACTCAGCGGCATGGAGAAGCTTTGTCAGTCACGCCGTGAAAATTTTGAGAGGGCAAAGGGTGAGTTTGAAAAGGTAATTTATGAACTCAAAGACCGCCAGCAAAGACGAAAAATACTCAGTGACCTCGAAAATAATATGGAGGGCTTTACCGGCAGTGTAAAACAGGTGTTGAAAGCCTCAAAACAGGGAAGAATCGGCGGTATTCTGGGAACTGTCGCTCAAAATATAGGCGTTGAAGCCAAATATGCAGTAGCTGTTGAAACTGCCCTCGGCGGAGCTATGCAGAACATTATCGTCGAAAATGAGGACATAGCCAAGAGGTGTATCCGTTTTCTCAAAGAGATGAAGGGCGGACGTGCGACTTTCCTGCCGCTTACGTCCGTAAAAGGCTATGAACTGCGAGAACAGGGTCTTGAACAGTGCGAAGGTTTTGTTGCAAATGCAAGCCGAATCGTAACATTTGACAGCCGTTTCAGCGGTATCATTGCTTCATTGCTTGGACGTATCGTCATTGCAGATGACATTGATTCTGCCACTGTTATCGCCAAAAAATATGGTTATAAATTTAAAATCGTTACTCTCGACGGTCAGGTCATTAACGCAGGAGGCTCGTTTACCGGTGGTTCGGCACAGCGTTCAGGCGGAATAATAACCCGTAAAAACGAACTTGATACACTTGATTACGAAATTACCGAACTTACACGAAAACGTGAGATTCTTAGTGCTGAATCAGATAAACTTCGTGCAGAATCAACAAAGCTTTCCTACGATACAGAAGCTGTTAAAGAGGAGATAAAGGGCTGTGAAGCTGATAAAGTAAGAATTGAAGCTGAACTTTCAAGTCTTGCTTCGCTGATTGAACAGATGAGTTCACAGTCTGAAAATTCGGGAAATCTCGTAAAAGAAGCAGAGCAAAAAATTGCCGATGCTGAAAAAACTGCCGCAGATTCTGAAAAAAAACTTGTGGAAATCGGGGTACTCATTCAGAATGCCGAAGAAAAACTTGCCGCAGGACAGGGAGTTCGTGAAAAACTCAGGCTGAAGCGTGCGGAACTTTCCGAAAAACTTTCCTCTGAAAAAATCAGGCTCATGGAAATATCAAAGGATATTCAGGCTCAGGTAGCCGAAATTTCCAGAGTTGAGCGAAGTCTGGAGGAATTGAAATACAGCAGCCACAGATTTGAGGAGGAGATTTTCCGCCAAAAGGAACTCATATCACAGAAAGAATCAGAAATTGCCGATATTAAGGCAAAACTCAGCAGTTTTAAGGACAATACACAGTCCTATAACGATGAGATAAAACGCTATCAGACCATGCATACCGAACAGACACGCCTTGTCAACGAAATGCAGAAGGGACTGAAAGAAATAAATGAAGCCAAGGAAAAACTCTCGGCAGAGGTCACAAGGCTGGAAGAACGGCGTGAAACGATTCTTCATGAATCTGACGATATAATCCGTCAGCTTTCCGAGGTATATCAGCTTACACGCTCAGAGGCTGTTCAGTTTGCAGATAAACTTGAGGACGTTTCTTCTGCACAGCGTCAGCTTTCCGATGTAAAAAATCAGATTCGCTCACTTGGAAGCGTTAATGTTGATGCAATTGAGGAGTATAAAGAGGTTTCAGAGCGTTATTATTTTATGTCAGAGCAGATAGAAGATATTCAGAAATCAAAGACCGAACTTGAAAAGATAATTACTGACCTGACATCTGAAATGTGCCGGATTTTCGCTGAAAGCTTCCGAAAGATAAATTCTAATTTCAAGGAGATATTTGTTGAGCTTTTTGGCGGAGGAAAGGCGGAGCTTATCCTTACAGAACCTGAAAACGTTCTGGAATCAGGCATAGAAATAAGCGTTGCACCACCCGGAAAGGTAATTAAAAACCTTATTTCGCTTTCGGGCGGTGAGCAGTCGTTTGTGGCGATTGCCATATATTTCGCCATTTTAAGGCTCAGACCTGCACCTTTCTGTATTCTTGACGAGATAGATGCGGCTCTTGATGAAGTTAATGTAAGAAAATATGCACAATATCTTAAAAATTTTACCGACACCACACAGTTTGTTCTCGTGACACACAGACGAAGTGCTATGGAAGAAGCAAATGTCCTTTATGGCGTAACCATGCAGGAGGACGGCATTTCCAAACTTCTAAAAATGGAACAGGTGGATTTTCAGGAGGACATTTCTGATATTCAGTAAACAGGAGGAATACTATGGGAATAATTAAAAAAATTGCCGACGGTCTGAAAAAAACCAAGGACTTTTTGTTCGGCGGAATACAGAGAATACTTAATTCTTTTACAGTTATCGACGATGAGCTTTTTGAACAGCTTGAAGAACAGATGATAATGAGTGATATCGGCGTTGAAACTTCCGAGCAGATATGTGAAAGCCTGCGTAAAAAGGTCAAGGAGAGAGGCATCACCGATCCGAAGGAGATAATGGAGCTTATTCATGAGGTAATTTCCGAAATTATGGGCGACGATACCGGTCTTGACCTCTCGAAATCTCCGGCGGTTATTATGGTTATCGGCGTTAACGGTGCAGGAAAAACCACAACTATAGGCAAACTCAGCCATCAGTTCAAGGACGAGGGCAAAAAGGTTCTTGTTGCTGCCGCTGATACTTTCAGAGCCGCCGCTATTGACCAGCTTCAGGTCTGGACAGATAGAGCGGGTGTTGATATTGTCAAGCATTCCGAGGGTTCTGATCCGGGGGCGGTAGTTTATGATGCTCTTGATGCGGCACAGGCAAGAGGCTGTGATGTGGTTATTATTGATACCGCAGGTCGTCTGCACAATAAAAAGAACCTCATGGAGGAGCTTGCGAAAATCAATCGTATCGTTGATAAGAAGGCGGCTGACAGTTCAAGAGAGATACTCCTTGTTCTTGACGCTACAACAGGTCAGAATGCTGTAAATCAGGCAAGACTTTTCAGTGAAACTGCTCCGATTACAGGTATTGTTCTCACAAAGCTTGACGGTACAGCTAAGGGCGGAATTGTAATTTCAATCAAAAATGAACTCGGTATACCTGTCAAGCTGATAGGTGTAGGTGAACAGATTGACGATTTACAGCCATTTGACAGCCGTATGTTTGTTGATGCACTGTTTGCAACCATGCCGGACAGAGCTGAAAGCGATGCTGATGATGAGGCAGAAGAAGAATACGAGGACGAGTACGGCGACGTTGACGAGGATGAAACAGAACAGGATTATGATTTTGTTTCAAACGAGGACGAATCCGAAGATGACGAGGACGAATCCGAAGATGACGAGGACGAATCCGAAAACGACGAGGACGAATCCGAAGATGACGAGGGCGAATTTGAAAACGACGAGGACGAATCCGAAGATGACGAGGATGAATCCGAAAACGACGAGGACGAATCCGAAGATGACGAGGACGAATCTGAAAACGACGAGGACGAATCTGAAAACGACGAGGACGAATCTGAAGATAACGAGGATGAATCCGAAAGTGCTGATGAATCTGAAAATACAGAGGATGAGGTAAAGGAAGAACCTGAAAAGAAGAAGAAACGTGGCTTCTTTAGCCGACTTTTCGGCAGAAAGGGCAATGATGATGACGAATAAGCTCGTTATGGCTACCAATAATGCCAACAAACTCCGTGAGGTGAGGGAAATTCTCTCGCCTCTTGGAATTGAGGTTTTGTCCCAGCGTGAGGCAGGGGCAGACTGTGAACCCGAAGAAAACGGCTCAACCTTTGCGGAAAATGCCATGATAAAGGCAAAAGCGGTATATGATGCCGTGAAATTGCCAACAATAGCTGATGACAGTGGACTGTGCGTTGAGGCTCTCGGCGGCAGACCTGGAGTTTTTTCGGCACGTTACGCCCCGAAAGGTCAGGAATGTGCCAAGCTTCTGGGGGAAATGGAAGATGTTCCCGAAGAACGCCGTCAGGCTGTTTTCAGATGCACTATCGCCTACATTGACGAACTCGGCTTTTCCACAATGGACGGCGAATGCTGTGGAAAAATCGGCTATGAGGAAAAAGGCGGAAATGGTTTTGGCTATGATCCTGTTTTCGTTTACGGAAACAAAACACTTGCCGAGATGTCCGCAGATGAAAAAAATCAGATAAGCCACAGAGGTGCGGCTCTTGAAAAGCTGTACATATTTCTAAAAGAAAGAAATGGTGATTAAATGTTAACAAGCAAGCAGAGAGCATACCTTCGTGGTATAGCTTCAACTTATGATACTATCTATCAGGTGGGCAAAGGCGGCGTTACTGAGGCTATGTGCCGTGATATCTCCGATGCTCTCCGTAAACGTGAACTAATAAAGGTTAAGGTTCTGGAAAATTCAGGCTGGACTGCCCGTGAAGCCGCAGAAGCTGCCGCTGAAATGACAGGTTCGGAAGTGGTTCAGGTAATCGGCAATAAGTTTGTACTTTTCAAACGCAACGAAAAAGAACCCGTTATTGAGAATATCCCTAAGGCAAAGTAAGCGGGGTGGGCTATGCGTACAGGCATTTACGGCGGAAGCTTCAATCCTGTCCATAACGGACACATCCACCTTGCAGAAACGGCCCTCTCAGACTTTGCTCTGGACAGACTTTTCCTTGTGCCTTCAAAAATTTCTCCGCACCGTTCCTCAGATGAGTATGTTTCGGAAACCGACAGACTGAATATGCTGAAGCTTGCCTCAGAAAATTGTCCAAAGCTTCAGGTTTCCGATTACGAACTGGAAAGCAGCCGTGTCAGCTATACCATCTACACGGTAAGGCATTTTCACGAGATTTTTCCAGATGATAAGCTGTTTCTCCTTGTGGGAAGCGATATGCTCCTCTCATTTGAGGAATGGTTCTGTTTTGAGGAAATTCTCTCAATTGTTACACTCTGTGTGGTTTCAAGAAACAGCGGCGATTTACCTTTGCTTCGTCAAAAAGCCGCAGAACTATCGGCTTACGGAGAGATACTTGTTTCAGATTCGCCTGCATTGGAGATTTCTTCATCCGATATCAGAAAAAAAATTGAAAAAAATCTTGATTATGCTTGCTATCTGAACGAAAATGTAGTACAATATATTAGAATGAGGAAATTATACAGTTCGGCGGATTCTTCTCACGCCTGAACCTTTACCGCTTTTTTCTGCGGGTATATTGACATATGAGGTGAAAAAATTGCATTACGATCCCGATGAGAAAAAAAAGTACCTGAAAGAACATCTTTCTCCAAAACGTTTCCAGCATTCATTGAATGTTGCCGCAGAATGCCGGAAGCTTGCTCAAAAATACGGCGAAGATCAGGATAAAGCCTATTTTGCAGGACTTCTTCACGATATCTGCAAGGAGCTTCCCGATAGTGAACAGCGGGAACTTGCTGAAAACAGCGGATTTTCTGTCAGCAGGGAGGAACTGGAAACACGTTCGCTCTGGCACGCAGTTGCAGGAGCGTATTTCCTTAAAACAAAATTCGGAGTTGAAGACCTTGATATCCTCAATTCCATAAGATTCCATACAGTCGGCAGGGCAGGTATGTCCAGACTTGAGGAGATAGTATATCTCGGTGACCTCGTTTCAGCCGACAGAGATTACAAAGACGTTGAAAGAATGCGTAAGCTTGTCTATACAGACCTTAATACCGCTATGCTTGAGGCGTTTATTTTCTCAATAAAATCAGTTATAAAGAAAGGCGGCGTTATTCCGCCGTGTACAATGGAAGGTTATAATTTTTATACACGCTTGATGAAAGAAGAAAAGAATTTCGGAGTTTCAAAGAAGGGGACTTAATGAACAGCAGAGAATCAATGGAAGATAACAAAAATAATTTATATTTGTCTGTAGATGGCAGAGGCAGATATGAAGCTGAAAATTCCGGATATCGTGGACGGTATGAGGCTGAAGGCGATAGCTATCACGGCAGATATGAAGCTGAAAATTCCGGTTACCGTGGACGGTATGAAGCTGAACCGCAGTATAATGAGGATAGAAGCTTTCAGGAAAACGTTCAGCCTTATCAGGGACGTTATGCCGCAGATACTGATAATTATTATGATCCGGAGGACGTAGCCGAAAATGCCGATTTTTACAGAGCAAGGCATGATGCGGCTTCTCACAGACCTGCAATTGAAATAGAACAGCCTGTGCCGCCTGATTATGACGAATATGCCGACAGTTCTGAGTTTATCGCAAGAGGACTCAGGCGTGCTGACGAAAAAGTCCGTATGGAAAGAGAACGCAGCGAAGAACGTGGGTACAGAGAGCAGAGAAAATACAAAAAACGTCAAAAACAACAGAAATCATCTGCAAAAGACATTGTAATATCTGTTTCATCTGTGGTACTCAGCCTTGTCATAATCGGTGCACTGCTTCTTAATATGCCGATTTTATGGTACAAAAAAGCCGGTCAGCCCGATAAGAGAATGTCTGTCATCAATTATTTTAAAAACTGGCAGCCGACAGTTGAAATTGAGGGCGACCTTCAGGAAAATACTATGGAACTTAAAGTTAAAACCGAAGTTTCAGAAACTGATTTTACCGACGGTCTTGACCTTCCTCAGCTTATTGAGGGACAGTATTCCGTGCTTTTCATAGGTTTTGACGAGAGCGAGATGCTAACGGACGTTATGTGGGTTTGCGAATTTGATATCGCAGCCGCACAGCTCAATATCTTGCAGATACCCCGTGACCTTGCCGTGCCTGACTACACAAGCAGTCCGACCTGTAAGTTCAACAGTATTTATTCTCAGGGAGATTACTCAATTGATAAGCCTATTCAGCGTGTTGTAAACGCTGTTCAGGAAAATTTCGGAATCCCGATAGATGCCTATGTTACAACGACCTGTTTCGATATCGCAGATATGGTTGACCTCGTCGGCGGTATCCCTATGCACGTTGAAAAGGAAATTATGTACGAAGCCGATAAAATCATTCCGGCAGGTGATGTTGTTCTCAGCGGTGAACAGTCAGAGTGGTTTGTGCGTTTCAGACGTGAATGGGCTGAAGGCGATATCGGACGTATGCAGAATCAAAGAAAATTCATGGCTGCCGGTATGCAGAAGCTTCTAAGTATCGTCAAGGACGAGGGCAGACTCAAGCTCTACAGTTACCTCAATGATATTTACAAACATCGCTGGATAGCTACAAATATGAGTATAGATGACTTAAGCAAACTCTGTGATTTCGCCTCAACTCTCAGTATGGACAGCGTCAGAGTAACGATGGTTCCGGGCGAAGGAGCTAAATATCCGGCTTCAGATGGTCAGATTTATGATTTTTATTCGGTTCACAAATATGCAACTGTAACATTACTTAATAAGTATTTCAGACCATATCAGGATCCGCTTGAAATGGACGAAACTTCTCTTATAGAGTACGTTGAGGACTATCAGAACCGTGCTTACGATGATACAGGAATGTCACTCAGCGACGTTGAAGATGCAAAAGAACCAATGCGAAAAGATGAGCTACGATAATGAAAGAAGGAATTGTATGACACAACAGGAAAAACTTGAACTTATAATCAAAACTCTTGATTTAAAGAAGGGCGAGGACATTCAGGCTCTTAAAATAGGTGACCTTACTATCCTTGCCGATTATTTCGTAATAGTAAACGGTACAAGCAACACCCACGCAAGAACTCTTGCAGATGAGGTTGAATTTCAGCTTTCACAGAAGGGGATAGAACCTGAAAGACGTGAGGCAGATACAGGAAATACCTGGATAATTCTTGATTATGCCGACATTCTCGTTCACGTTTTCTATAAGGATACCCGTAATTTTTATAAGCTTGAAGGTGTCTGGGCTGACGGTGAACAGGTGGACATCAGCGGTCTGCTTACCAAGTAATTTTTTTGAGAGGTAATTTAAATGAGCAAATATGATTTTAAAGCCATTGAACAGAAATGGCAGAAATACTGGGAGGAAAACCAGACCTTCAAAACCGATGTCTGGGATTTCAGCAAGCCTAAATTCTATGCACTGGATATGTTCCCGTATCCGTCAGGCGTTGGTCTTCATGCAGGTCATCCGGAAGGATACACTGCTACTGATATCGTTTCAAGAATGAAGCGTATGCAGGGCTATAACGTCCTTCACCCGATGGCTTACGATTCATTCGGTCTGCCTGCCGAGCAGTACGCTGTAACAACAGGTAACCATCCGAACGGCTTCACACAGAAAAATATTGAAACATTTTCAAAGCAGCTCAAGGAACTTGGCTTTGATTATGACTGGTCAAAAATGGCAGCTACTTCTGATGCTGAATTTTATAAGTGGACACAGTGGATATTCAAGCAGCTCTACAACGACGGTTACGCAAAATACATAGATATGCCTGTAAACTGGTGTGAGGAACTGGGTACAGTTCTCTCAAATGACGAGGTTATCGATGGTAAATCAGAACGTGGCGGTTTCCCCGTTGTAAGAAAAAATATGAAGCAGTGGGTTATTGACCAGCCTGCTTTCGCAGAAAAGCTTCTTGAAGGTCTTGACGAGATAGACTGGCCTGAATCAACCAAGGCTATTCAACGTAACTGGATTGGTAAATCTACAGGTGTTGAGGTTGAATTTGAAATAGTAGGCGGCGGAAAGTTCTCCATTTTCACAACCTGTATCGAAACTATCTATGGTATTACATTTATGGTTCTTGCTCCTGACGGTGCTGTTACTGAAAGTCTTCTTGACCGTGTTCAGAACAGGGATGAGGTTCAGGCTTATATTGACGAAACTAAAAAGAAGAACGACATGGACCGTACCGAACTTAACAAAACCAAGTCAGGCTGTGAACTCAAGGGCGTTACCTGTATCAACCCTGTAAATGGCAAGGAAGTTCGTATGTTTATAGGCGATTTTGTTCTTGCAAGTTACGGAACAGGTGCTGTTATGGCAGTTCCAAGCCATGACCAAAGAGATTTTGAGTATGCAGTCGCTCATAATATAGATATGATCCAGGTAATTGACGGCGATGAGAAGCTTGGTCACGTTGATGTATCAGAAGCCGCATTTGAAAAACAGGGTTACCTCGGAAAAGGCTATAAACTGATAAATTCTGAGGAGTTTACAGGTCTGACTGTTGAGGAGGCTAAGGAAGCCATAACCTCAAAGCTGGAGAGCATGGGCATAGCAAAGCGTACTGTCAACTATCATTTCCGTGAGTGGATTTTCGCACGTCAGCGTTACTGGGGCGAGCCCGTTCCTGTAGTCCACGGTGAAGACGGCAATATTTACACACTTGA
>JAZQND010000047.1:0-6135 GCA_045627145.1 Ruminococcus sp.
TTCGATACTGTGGATATTTCTCTGGAAGCCGTCCTTTTCGGAGTAAGAAGTCATACCGCCACGGCGTGTACCGAGGTGGGAGTGATAGTCAGTACCGAAGAAAACGTCTGTTACGCAGTCGTTTTTAGACGCTGCACCAAAAAAACCGCCCATAAATTATTCTCCCATAAGTCTTTTCATGATTTCCTGATAAGCTTCTTCTACGCCGCCCATATCTCTGCGGAAGCGATCCTTGTCGAGCTTTTCGTGAGTTGTGCTGTCCCAGAAGCGGCAGGTATCAGGAGAAATTTCATCTGCGAGGATGATAGTACCGTCTGAAGTCTTACCAAATTCAATTTTGAAATCGATGAGGTCGATATTGAGACCTTTGAAGAACTTGAGCATGAATTCGTTTACCTTGAGGGCATACTTAGCGATGGTATCGAGTTCTTCCTTAGTAGCAAGACCGAGAGCGAGAGCATAATAATCGTTGATGAAAGGATCGCCAAGGTCGTCGTTCTTGTAACTGAATTCAAGGATAGGACAGAGGAGCTGTTTGCCTTCTTCAACGCCCATTCTCTTTGAGAAGCTGCCTGCGGCAACGTTTCTTACGATAACTTCAAGAGGAACGATGGAAACCTTCTTAACGATAGTTTCACGTTCGCTTATTTCCTCTACTAGGTGAGTAGGAACGCCTTCTTTTTCGAGCATTTTGAACATATAATTAGTCATCTGGTTGTTTATAACGCCCTTACCGGAGATAGTACCCTTCTTTTCGCCGTTGAAAGCGGTAGCATCGTCCTTGTAGTCAACGATAACGAGGTCAGGGTTATTGGTAGAGAAAACCTTTTTAGCCTTGCCCTCATAGAGCTGTTCGAGTTTTTCAATGTTTTCCATTTTAAATTCCTCCTTGAGAATTATGGCGGCAGCACAGAAAGAGGTGTGCAGTGCCGTATGAATGATATATGCAATCCCGCATCATTGCGGAAATTGTAAGCTTATTTTTCGTCGTATGTTGGTGTTACGACGATATTTCCGTTTGAATCAAGAAGCGGAGTAAGTCCGCAGAAGCCTCCGCCTGTAGTCTAAAGATAGTTGACACCTGTTTCCTTATCAACAAGAACTTTTACAGAAGAAAGCCCCAATGAACCTTTTACAGACTCTTCATAATTATATTCAAAACGTTTATTAGACATATTATTACTCTTTTGTGATACAGCAGTAAAGCGAAAGGTCAGCCAAGCAGAAAACCGGCAAGTTCGGAAGGTTCTGAAACTATGTAGTCAGCACCGTTCTGTGCAAATTCGTCAGCGTCGCCGTAGCCCCAGAGAACTGCCATGCATGGGATATTCAGGGAATGCGAACCGATAATGTCATGCTTTCTGTCACCTATCATAAGAACGTCGGAAGTATCATGGATATCAGCTTTTTCAAGCAGATACTGAATAACATCATGCTTGGTGTCACGAGTACCGTCCGTTGAAGCACCGCCGACTATTTCAAAGTAATCTGAAAGACCGAATTTATCAAGTATCCTTACCGAAAAGATTTCGGGTTTGCTTGTAGCGACAAACAGTTTTTTACCGCTGTTTTTCAGGCGTTCGAGCATTTGGGGGATACCTTCATACACTGCGTTTTCAAAAAGTCCGATAGTGCTGTATCTTGAACGATAAAGTTTTATTGCCTCCTGAGCATGAGCTTCGTCCATACCGCAGAAATCACGGAATGATTCACAAAGCGGAGGCCCGACAAATCTCATGATATCAGGCGGTTCAGGGAATCGCATTTCGGAAAGAGCGTATTTCACGCAGTTTATGATACCCGGTGCGGAATCGGTGAGAGTACCGTCAAGGTCAAACAGGAGATTATTGTATTTCTGCATCAAAGCTCTGCAATCTGCTGCTGGAGAGCCTTGTCCTTTGCGATAACGCCGTCAGCCATAGCCTTCTTTTCAGCGGCAAGCTTTGCGGCGAGTTCTTCGTCAGCGATGGAAAGCATCTGAACTGCAAGAACTGCGGCATTCTTAGCACCATCGATACCTACTGTTGCAACAGGAACTCCGGGAGGCATCATAACAGTAGCGAGGAGAGCGTCCATACCCTCAAGAGCCTTGGATTTCATAGGGATTCCTATAACAGGGAGAGTTGTGTGGCCTGCAACGACACCTGCGAGGTGGGCAGCCATACCTGCGGCACATATAATAGCACCAAAGCCGTTTTCTCTTGCTGATGAGGCAAATTCGCAGGCTTCAGCCGGTGTACGGTGAGCACTCATTACACGGCATTCAAATTCAACGCCGTATTTTTTAAGTTCTGTGAGAGCTGATTTAACAACAGGAAAATCGCTGTCGCTTCCCATGATAACTGCAACTTTTTTAGACATTTTCAATTACTCCTTTATTAACATATTAATGTATAGCTGTGGTGACAGCAATTAGGCGGTGCTGTCATTATTTTCGTTATCGGATTCGCTTATGGAAGGGTGTTCAGGTTCGGGATAATTGGGAACCTGAAGATTGAAGCTTCCTGAAACGGCTTCGAGGTCGATGGCTGAATTGCCTTTAAATTCGATAACGGCTTTGTAGTTATCTCTCATAGTCTGGAGATTATTTTTATCGTCGTGGTAGGTGATGATGGTATCGGTTGTTACCGAAACAGCGTAATGCGGGATACCGTCTTCTGAACGGACAGAATAGAGAAAGATATCTGCTATTTTCATCATTCGTTTTGAAACGATTTTGCTTTCGTTTGGGAAAATCGGATAAAAGACGGTATTATCAGATGAATGTATATCATTAAGGGCATTTTCGTTTTCAGAAAAAGCAAATTCGAGGTAGCTTTCTGCATCTTCAGCCATTTTTTCAAGCATTGGAACAGTAAGCTTGGAAAGCAGGAGCTTGCTTGTAATTTCGATTTTATAATCTGAAAAAGAAGCTTTTCCGCAGAGAGAGGCATTTTTCAGAGCGAAACCGTTCTGATTGACGATGAAGGTGTAAGAACCCTTCTGTGTACCAAGAATAAGTTTATCATCGGTTACTTCACATGATATCCATGAATTTCTCAGACACGGCGAAAAATCGGAGTCATAGATGATGAAATTTTCATCATTTTCAACATTGGCTATGTAAAAGACAAAGTTATTTATTGAATATTGCTGGATATTTCTGTAAATGAAAGGGACGATGATATTGCCCTCATGATTTATGCAGCCTGTGAGGTTTTTTCCGCCGATTTTTTTCTCTGCGATAAATTTTCCTGAACCTATAAGCGTAAGTTTTTCCCATTCGGGAGAAACCGTAACTCTGTCTGAGCTGTCAGCGATGCCGAAAAGTCCCGAACTGTCCTGAAATACCTGATTTCCGCTATCATCGTGGTCAATTTTCCGTGTGATGACGTTTTGAGTGCTGCCTGTAGGATTATTTTGTTCAGAAGCTGAATAGAAACGGGTTATTGCTGCGGTAAGGACGATTATCACAATAGAAAGTGCGAAAAACAGGAGTTTCATACGTTTGTTCATAATGAACCTTACCTCTCGTATCAGTCTTTATTATCTGAAAGACCTTGTTCCTTTTTTCTGTTGAGGTAGATTTCCTCGGTTTCCATAGCGATATAGATAGGACGTTTTTTTGTTTCGATGTAAGTTTTGGAGAGATACTGTCCGAGAACGCCCGTACTGAAAAGCTGAAGTCCGCTGAAAAGGAAAATCAGGCAGATAATTGTCGGATATCCGTCAGGGGAATCATTAAGACCTAAAAGTGATTTAAGGATAGTTATGATAATTAAGATGAAAGCGATGGCACAGGTAATGATACCGAGCATTGAAGCGATGGCAAGCGGGGCGGTAGAGAAAGCCATGATACCCTCAAGGGAATATTTGAAAAGTCCCCAGAAAGACCATGAAGTTGTACCGGCAGGACGTTCAACGTTTTCGTATTCTATGTAGCGGACGTTAAAGCCAACCCAGCTGAAAATACCTTTGGAGAAGCGGTTGCATTCAGCCATATCGAGAATAGCGTTAACCATCTGTCTTGTCATGAAGCGGAAATCCTGAGCACCGTCAACGATTTCGGTCTGGGATATCTTGTTCATTATTTTATAGAAAAGCCTTGCAAACCATGAACGAATTTTTGATTCGCCCTTACGGCTGACACGTCTTGTTGTGGCACAGTCAAAATCACCGTTTCTGACATAGCTGTACATTTCGGGGAGAAAAGCCGGAGGATGCTGGAGGTCAGCGTCCATAACGACGATGAAATCGCCCTTGGCATTTTTCAAACCGGCATACATACCTGATTCTTTTCCGAAATTTCTTGAAAATGAGATATATCTTACTCTGCTGTCCTGTTCAGCGAGTGAACGGAGAATATCCAGAGTGGTGTCTTTTGAACCGTCATTTATGAAAAGATATTCAAAGGTAAGTTCGGGATAGGTCTTAGCCATTTCACCTGTGACCTTTGTTATCTCCTTGTAGAACATGGGGAGAACCTCCTGTTCATTATAACACGGTACTACAACCGAAACAAGTTTCACAAAATTCCTCCTTTTTGAAGCTGTGGAAGCGGACGAAGCCGAAGGCATTTCGTAACACAACCAATACACTTCTAATAATACAACAATTCTGCGGATTTTGCAAGAGTAAAATAAGGATTTTCTTAAAAAAATACGTCTTTGTGAAATAAATCCTTTTTAATAGTGAAAAAGTGATGCTATTTATGGACTTGTAACAATGCGAAAAATATATAGAAATGGGAAAATTTATGTGAATGTGGAAATGATGTTCAAAACCCTTCCCCTTTGTAGGAGAAATTTGACAAAAAAATCAATAACGTTTTGTTATTTTCACCGAAAATTTTAAAATGGGTATAATTTTGAGAGCCAATTTTTAAGAAAGTGTTGATTTTTTTTGAGAAATCATGTATAATATGAATATATAGCTGTAACATTCACTGCCGCTTCAGAGCTTCGCTGTTCTGTAAGCAGATAGAATCAAAGGCTGATCGTGAAATCGGCTTTCCGCTGCCGAAAAGCGGAAATGCGGTTTTGCCGCAAGATGGGAGAGGATTATGGATATTACGCTTGTAACTGCCTCTAACAGCAGTGAGGTACACGGTACCGATAACGACAAAAAAACAGGATGCGGAATTAACCTTTTCAGAGGCGAAAACGTAACCATTTACCGCAGAATCGGAAGAATGACCGACTTAAAAGAGATTACCTGCGAAAGATGCAAGGCTAATCTTGCCAAGAAAATGATAAGAGCAGACAAAAAAGAAATGACACGTCTGCTTAAAGAAGAAAAACAACGTGCTAAAATGGGTATCGACGATGAAGGACTTGTTCCACTCGGCAATACCACAGCTAAAATTACCCGTTCACCTGAACAGATAAGACGTGAGGAGGAAGAAGCAAGAAGGGCAAAAACCGTTCCTGTCGGCAGAGTTCCTGAAGGAAATTATTCTTCTTCTGCACCTGTAAGACAGCCTGCACCACAGCCTGTTCAGCAGCAGCCCTCACCTTCAATAGAGCTTGCTAAACAGCCGGCTCCTGCACCTGCACCGACACCTGCACCACAGCCTGTTCAGCAGCCTCAGCCGCAGCAGACTATCCCCGGAACCGGTGTTGCCTTTGATTCAAGCCTCGCAGCTTTCGCTATTCAGAAGCCTGTCGCAGAAGAACCAAAGGATAATAATAATGATTTTCTCGCACAGTTCGCCGTTCCTGCACCTGCACAGTCTGCACCACAGCCTGTTCAGCAGCCTGCACAGAACAACGATTTTCTCGCACAGTTCGCTGTTCCGGCACCTGCACAGCCCGCACCTCAGCCTGTGTCACAGGATATAATAATTTCAGAGCCGCAGACACCTGTTCTTGATAATGTTGATGATATACTTTCAATGTTCTCGGTTGAAAATGCCGCTGCTCCTAAAGTAAATCAGGCTCCTGTTATGAATAACTGGAATCCTCAGCCGGCACCTACACCTGTACAGCCGCAGGCACCGGTATTTGAAGATTTAGCTCCAGTACAGCCGCAGGCACCGGTATTTGAGGACTTAGCTCCTGTACAGCCGCAGGCACCGGTATTTGAAGATTTAGCTCCTGTACAGCCGCAGGCACCGGTATTTGAGGATTTAGCTCCGGTACAGCCGCAGGCACCGGT
>JAZQND010000048.1:0-3389 GCA_045627145.1 Ruminococcus sp.
GCCTTCGATGGCTTTTCTTGCATCTACTGTACCTATCTGCTTTTTCTTACTCAAAACGAGTTTTTAGTGGTGCCCTTTAGAAATATATCAGCAGTATGTAAAGAATATGTCTTGAATAAATAAAGAGTATTACAGGATTAAGACATAAATATGAACAGAAGACCTAAAGTTTGAACGAAACATTAACAAGATATGAACGAGGCAGAGGGATTTGTGAACAAGAAAGCTTCGCTGTTCATTTTTTTGAAGATAATATCAGATATAAACTGGAAAAAGGAAAAACAAAACGATATACAAATAGTAGAAAATGATGAAAAAATTACAAAATATAGGCTAAGAACGTTAAAGTATTCACAAAAATATATGCACAATGCACAAAGGCTGATTCTACAAATGCCTATTCACCGTTTTGAGATAAAAAGTGACTTGAAAATAGATTTTTTTTTAGAAAACTGTTGACATTTTATGAATAAAGTGTTATACTATAATCACAGGGAAGGGAAAGGGAAGAAAAACAAATCCCCCACCCGAAAACGTGTGAGCCGAAAGCTCACGAATTCTATATTATATTTTTTAAAGGAGGTTTTCATTATGAAAACAACAAAGAAAGGTTTTACACTTATTGAGCTTATCGTTGTTATCGCTATCATCGGTATCCTCGCAGCTATCCTCGTTCCATCAATGCTCGGTTATGTAAGAAAGTCAAAGATTTCTGCTGCTAACGCTACAGCAGCTGATCTCCACAAGGCTATCAATACAGCTCTTACAGAACTTGACGAAGAAGGCAACACAGTTGGTTCAGGTACATGGGCACATGCTAAAACTGCAGACGATGCTGGTCTTCCAGATGGTCTTGATGACAAGATTAAGAAGTACATGGATGATGTTGATAAGGTGGAAGCTCAAGCAGCAATCGTTGATGGTAACTGTGTAGCTGTTGGTGCTTCAACAGATGGAAACTACTATGGTACATATCCAGCAGGTATTGTAAATTCTGATAACTATTCAGATTATCAGAGTGCAGATGCCGCTCTTACTGGTGCTCTTACAAAGGTTGACGCAGCTAACGGTGGTTCAGCATCAGGTAAGTGATGATTAATTTAATATATAAAGCTCCTACAAAGTAGGAGCTTTATTTTTTAGGAGGAATATGATGGATGTACATAAAATCGTATACAGTTTATGCTGTGCTGCAGCCGGAGCGGGAATAGGATGTTACGGTATGTCACTGTATTATGGCAGGGAGTTTGAGTTTTGCAGAAAGAATAATTCGCTATTTGAAGCATATAAGTATGTGAAAGATAATTATGAGTTTGAGTATAATGATGAACATTTTGAGCAATGCATGATTTTCGGACTTGCAAAAGGACTGGATAACAGATTTTGTGCATATTCAACAGAATATGATTCTGCTGAATCACAGGTAAATAATGCACCCTCAACTATTTCTACAGGCTTTGAAATTAAGCGTGATGAAAAAACAAAAGCAATAATTGTGACTAATGTGGTTTTTAATTCGCAAGCTGAAAAATGCGGACTAAAAAAAGATGATTTAATTACAGAAATTAATGGAAAAGTTGTTAATGAAGAATACTATCCTGATATAGTTAAGGAATTATATGGAAAAGAAGGAAAAACTATAAACTTAAAAGTTGTTAGAACAACTGGTATAAATGACGTTACACTTGAACTGGTAAATATTGAAGGAATAGAAGATGAAAAAATAGAATTGATAGCTGATGATATAGTATACTATTGTATTCCATCGTTTGATATGTGTGGTTCATCAATTGAATTTAAAAAGAAATTAAAGGAACTTTGCGGAGAAAAAATACCGCCTAAATTAATTATTGATCTAAGAGAAAATGGGGGGGGCGTTGCAGGTGCACCTATTGAATTTTTTGATATATTTGATGATACCGAAAGCACTTTGCGATTAGAAAATTTTGACGGAGAAGTAGTAGAATCATATAAAACCAGCAAACCTTCTGAATTTAATTTTGAAACTGTTGTTTTAGTTTCAGGAGATACTTATAGTTCTGCTGAAACGTTGACAGCATTATTTAAGGACTCCAAATTAGCTACTATTTTAGGAACTCAAACCGGCGGAAAGGGCGTATATCAAATAAAAGAATGGCTGCCTAATAAAACGCAGTTTACATTAGTAGAAGGATATTATTATGTAAATGATTTACCCAATTATAACGGCGTTGGAATTACACCTGATGTAATAGTTGAAATGGATAACAGTAAAATTGGCACAGATGAAGATATACAGTTGCGAAAAGCGATAGAGCTTTTGTCATAATTGCACAATATAAGTCTCAAAAATTTGTGAATGAATTATCGGATTTATATTGACAAATTATGAATAATTTGTTATAATACAATTGAAGAAATTTATTCGGAGTATTTTGGAGGTGCTTCTGTTATGGATAATAAAAAAACTAAAAAAGGCTTTACATTAATGGAACTTGTTATTGTAATTGCAATAATCGGTGTCCTTACATCTATTGTTGCTGTTGCGTGGAATAATTATCTCTATGCTACAAGACTGCGTTCCGCAAACACAACAGCAAAAGTAATTTTTAATGCAGCTCAGTCTGAGTGCGTAAGACAAGCGGCGGTTGAAAGAACTATTCAGGATGACGACGACAAATACATGAATGACGGAGAATTTTTCTTTTATTGGAACGGAAGATCTGCTGTTAGCGGCGATCACGATAAAAGTGCAATGAGTTCTCAGAGCGGCGATGCAAGATTTGCTCAGGCAATTAATAAAATTGTTGATGAGGGCGGAGTATATAAAATATATGTTAATAATTATACAGTTCAGTCTGTTGTATATTCTCCAAACGAAACAAGCAGATATCTTGGTGCCTATCCTGCAAAAACAAATGACATAGTGAATTATGCAACTCCTAAGCCATTTAATGCAGAAATGACAAATTTCGATGTAGATGATGTCCATTAAGAAATAGTTATGCAGTCGCTTAGCGGCTGCTTTTTTTTGTTATAAATCGGAAAGTGCGAACTGAAAATGTTGAAAATTGCCGTTCAATGTTAGTTTTTAACATTTGAATGTGGAAAAAGTTGAAAAACTTAGTCTTGACAAACTGACATAAAGTGTGATATAATAAACAAGTCGTCAGGGGAGAGCCTGAAAGGAACCGATAAGACTGTCGAGGCAGCACGGAAGAGGGAAAGAGACTGAGGGCAGTATCACAGAAAGGGATTGAAAAGGGCTAAAAAAAAGTACTTGACAAGACCGAGAGAAAGTGATATAATAGAAAAGCTGTTGCAAGAGTGGCAGGAAGGTATCACGGAAAGAGCTTGAAAAAGAGTTTGAAAAAAGGGCTTGACAAAGTCAAGAGAAAGTGATATAATAG
>JAZQND010000049.1:0-2157 GCA_045627145.1 Ruminococcus sp.
AGGATACTGAAGCTCGATGATACTGCCCTTGCCGATGCCATCATAAAGGCTTCCTGCAACCATTACGATGAAGCTGACAGGGAAGACATCGATGATGACATAAGCTATCACAGACGCAGTTTCATATATGATTCCATATTCCAAAGGCTCTCGCTCAATGACTGGCTCTACGGGAAGGATAACCTCGCTTTCGACAGGATGACCGTGACAATAGTTGACTCCATAGAGGATGAACTCCGTCTGATTAAAAGGTTCCGTTCCGTGATATACAGGGAATTCGGGAAGAAGGATATGGAGAAGAATATGGACATTGAAAGATGATTCGGGATAAAAAAGGGGGACTGGATTACTCCAGTCCCTTTATTCCTGCCTTATTTTCCATCTGCCTGTCCCCGGTTATCATCTCTCTTCCTCCTGTTCATCTTCATCGTGTGCTTCGAACATTTCATCAAGCTCTGCCTGAAGACCTTCGGGGATGCTCTCCCATCCGTCCTTCTTAAGCTCTTCCTTCTTTATGAAGGCTTCGAATACCTTTTCTTCCATCCTGTAGCCTGTGAATACATCCCTTATCTCAAGATTGCCTGCCTTAAGGTCATAGAGCTTCTCCGTCACCTTATCCGCATCCTTTAAGGGAAGGTTCACATAGCCACGGAGGCTGTCCATTCCGTAGGTCAAGCCGAAGTCGCCGAATACCTTGACCTTCTCATCGGGATACTTCTTTAAGAACTTCGCAACACCCTCTGCGAACTTATCCCCGTCACCGTCCCTTTCCGTCTTTCCGTGACGGCAGTAGACGAGCCCTAATGTGAGCTTATCCGTGAGCCCTATCCTCTGTATCTTTCCGTCAAGGACTTCCGGGGCGTAGTTACTGCAGTTGTTCATGAGCACTTCCCTGACCTTCGGATAGAGCGTGGTAATCTTGTCGAAGGTAGGGTTCGCACCGTTCTTCATCTTAAAAGGCTGGTTTTCCACGGGCATTATGATTATGCCCTTCTCCTGCTGATAAAGGGACTTGAGGTACGGGTTCTCCTTATCCTGCATTATCCTGCCGAGTTCCTTTTCCACGATGTTCCACGGAAATACCACATCCTCGTTATCCTCGAAGCGTAAGTGGAAGCCCTTCGCATCGAAGGACGAACCGAGGACAGGGCTTCCGTCCCTGCCTGAACGCCCGCCGGTTCCGTATTCGTCCCTGATGAAGTTAGTCCTTTCCTTTGCATCCTTTTCAGTGGCGTAGAGGAATGCAACCCTTTCCTCTCCTCCTGCCATCTGCGTACCACGCCTTAATTCCTCTTCAAGCCCCTTCATCTGGACTTCCGTGTACTTTTCAGTAATCCTTTTTACCATATTGCTTCTCCTTTCTTTATGAATCACGAAGTCAAACTTAGCATTCTTAATTCTTAACTCTGAATTCTTAATTGGTTTAAGCATTCTTAATTCATAATTCCGAATTCTGAATTGATTTAAATATGTCGGAATCCTTCATCCAGTTGTTCCGTCCTGACTTATATATGCCGTATATGTCGTAATCGCACATATCCACGAGCTTCTTTATCTTTTCTATGAGCTCAGGATACTCCTTTCTTACGAGTGCCCGCTCGTCTGCCTTCGCATTGGGGCAGAACCAGCATCCGTCCCTCGACAAGCCTAAATCATAGAGGGGTGAAAGAAGCCCGTACTTACGGCATATTTCATAGGTATCGTTTTCTTTTACGCCTAAAGCTACCATTACGGACTGCTTCTTCCTGCCGAGCCTTGAGAGCCTTTCGGTCTCATCCGAGGCATAGCCTATCATCTCATACTCATCGGGGTTCTGCAGGGAAGCTATCGTCTTCTGCTTTATGCCCGTGAACTTGCACATCCCCCTTACGAAATTTGTTATCCCGTAGGTATGTCCGTTCCTTCCGGGGTATTTCGACTTATGGTATACGGCATTTGCCAAATCCATTGCCGATTTCCGGGACTTGACAATCCTGACGGGTATGCCCCATCCCTCGAACACAGCCTTTGCCCTGTCAACGAATTCCGTCATCACGGGGAGCGTTGCAGGAGTATCCTCATCGAACATCATCCGTACATAAACCATCTGCTTTATGGGGATGCCGAGTTCGTGGCAGAGTATCGCCGTGGCAGTCGAATCCTTACCGCCAGACCATG
>JAZQND010000050.1:0-5330 GCA_045627145.1 Ruminococcus sp.
AGCATCTGCTGCGTCAAGCCCTCTCGTAGTGCGAAAGCACGCCTTCGATGGCTTTTCTTGCATCTACTGTACCTATCTGCTTTTTCTTACTCAAAACGAGTTTTTAGAGGTGCCCTTATGTTTTTGCCTGATGCATCAGCTATCCCAATGAGTATATTATAGCACAAAATATACCATTTGTCAATATTGTTTTAATATTCTATTAATAAAACATTAACACAGTTTTAATTTAACAGTTAGTGATTATATTTTTTATTTTTAGTGCATTATTTCCAACCGCAGGAACTGTCGATTCTACTTTTTACCGTATTTACAAATTGTTTATCAAATATTAAAATTAACGTATTGTAATATCAAATATAAAGAAAATATGTTCTTCCTGCGATAGTGTATTTTTAATATTTATTTAAAGAATTTTGTTGAATATTATATAAATACACTCTATGATAAAATGTAAAAAATTTTTACGCATTAATAAAAAGCACTTTTTTTGTGCAAAACTGCTAAAACAAGCCAAAATTTTTTTATAACAAAATTTCATTTATTAATACAAGCTGTATTGACAAATGGAAATAAATGGTGTAAAATGGAACAAGAAAGTAAAGGAGATTAAATAATAAATGTTATATTTGGCATTGTAATTACATTTTGTATAGAAATTGCCGAAATTTACAAAATTAATCATTTCAGCAGATTTTTATGTGAAAGTAAAAACTTTGTCAATATACATATAAATCATAAAGCAAAATGAGGTGAGTGTTCTGCTTTATAAATCTCAAAATCAACTCACAAAATATATTTTTTAATAGGAGGAAAACTATATGAACTTCAATGTTAAAAAAACACTTGCTGGTCTTATGGCTATCACAACTATGGCAGGTACTCTTCCCGCAACTGCCGGCGGATTTATTAACGTAATTTCTGCTCATGCAGATGCATCAAGCGGCGTTACTTTCTATTTTGAAAATGCAAAGGACTATATTACTTCTGTTTCAATTGGAGAACAAAATTATAGCCTTGAATTCTACGGTAATTCTATGAGTAATATTCCTATAGACAAAGAAGTAACTATTTATTCTTCTGCCTTGCTTAGTTTCACTTATATTTCCGGTGTAACTTTCAGCGGTCAGAAGGGCGAATATATTTATAAACTTAATACACGCAATGTAGATGAAGGTATGCCTGCTTTTGGTGCTTATCCTTATACAAGTGAATTTTCAATTAATGGTGGTATAGATAAGGCTGTTGTTTATGAAGGCACTTTAGAAGATTTGAATGAAGATGAAAATGCCACACCTAAATCTGATTTTGATATAGTATATGGTAAACCATATACAGTTGCTTCAAGTGACCCATTTGATGTATATTACAATGGTGAATCAACTTCACCAATAGTTTCAAGCACTTATACAAAACTGAATGATAATTCTGAAGCTATGTACTATGCTACTTTCTATGCTGAAACATTAGATGAACAAGATTCGGCAAGAGATATTGTAATTAATGTTAAACAGCATACTCACAATTTAACATATACTTACAACGAGGAACATAGTGCAATTACAGCTTATTGTAATACTACTGAAAAGGATGTTCCGAACGAAACAGCAGCTTCAATTGAAGCTTATTATGAAGTTAAAAATCCTGAAGCTGAAACCCCTGTAAAGAAAACTATTGCTAACAACGGTACTTATACTTTTGACAAAAATGGCGGCGTATATGTTGACCTTTTCAGAGATGGCACTCTTTTGGGCTACGGTGGTTCAACATATAGTTCTATTACTTTTGACATTTCAGTTAAAAAAGACGGTAAAGAATTAACAGATGACGAATTTAATAAAATAAGAGTTGAAGGTATTACCTCCTCCTTCCATTTGGGTGGATGTACTTTATCAGGTTTCTATGATGATAGAGCAGAACTGTATTTCACAAATGAAGGCAATTATGAAATTGAATTTACTGTATGGGGAATAAATAACAAGGAGGCAGCATATACCCTTAAAAAGACTTTCTCAATTGTAAATCAAGCAGTTGCTCCTTCTGATTTCACTCTCCAAACAGAAGCTCCAATTCCTTTGTATGAATCTTTAGGAATGATGAATAATATTGATGCGTGTAATTTCTTCTGGGATAAAACCGATAATACCAATTTGTTGTTAGCACTATATGATTGGACAGAAGGACACTATAGGTACTATGTATTTGATTCATCATTAAAACTTACTGAAATAAATGAAGATGAATTCGAGAGCAAACGCGACGGTGACCCTTTTGCTTATGATTATAACTTAGATTACTCAAATATCTCATATATTTTAAACGATGGAACAATCCGCACATCTTCTTCTACAGGAGAAGCGATAATAATAGATTTAAAGAGTCACTCTTATACTACAAGCTTAGGATTTGATAAATTAATTAGAACAGCCGAATATAACGCTGAAGATGAAAAATTCTATTTCAATCTTTATGACTGTGAAGTATATGAAGAAAACGGCGTAATGTATTCAAATGCAGAATTTGATGTTGAGGCTATTATTTCAGAAAGCTTAAACATTGCTGAAGATGACTTTGCAGTTATCAATACTCTCGTAGGCAAGGAGCTTTACAAGGATAATTATATCGACGTTGAAATTTATGCTAAAGAATACGGCGGTTCAGATGAAAAGCCTGCAATTGTTCGTCTTACATGGCAGCTCGTTTTAGGCACCACAGAAAACCTTAAATTTAAACAGGATACATTTACTGTTAAAGGCGAGGACGCTTTAAGTGCTAATGCTATCAAGAATTATATCACAAATAATGAAGTAATAGCTATCGGCTATGATAAGAGCAAGGTTTCTTATCAGTACAGCTATAATTACACAGGCAGCTATGATGAAGAAACAGCTTCACAGAACCTTGATAAGCGTTATAATGGTGTTCCAACTGAAGAAGGCGATTATTATGTATATCTCCGCTACAACGATACAGATATTGATGTTGCTTTCGTAAACATTGATAAGAGCATTTATAAATTTGCATTTGAAAACGAAAATGTTGAACTTACATTCGGTGACGAATTTGTTCTCGGCAATTACACTGTTGTTGATGCATCAGATGTTCCTGTTGATGTAACAGTAGCTGTAGATAATGAGGAAAATTCTTATGTAGCTGCAGAAGTTGCTGATGGTATTACATTTGATATTTATAAAGTAGAAGAAGATGGTGTTAAACAATTATACAGGGATTATAATTGTTCCGGTTATTGTTATTCTATTAATTCTTATTCTGGTTATAAATTAACCAATTGTTCAACAATTCCTACACTTCCTGCAGGACAGTATCAGATTAAAGCTTCTGGCACCACAACAGATGGTGACGGCATTATAGGCGAATTTACTCTTACCATTAATGAAAGAAAAGTAACTCCTGATATGGTGGTTATGTATGATTATGACATTTACAGAGTAAAAGAATTAAACTTCGATTATAATAAATCAGCAATAAATCTTGCTTATAAGTATATATATGCTCTCTACACATTTGATTATGTTGATGTATGGGGTAATAAAACGAAGGAGGGTGCTACGACAGATCTTACAGTTATCGGTGGTTATACTTCTGCAATAAATGTCGGAACATACAAGGTAAGACTTGCCGACCTTAACGAAGATGATTGCTGGGGTTGTTATGGTGAAAGTAATTTCAGTGGCAACTTCACCACAGGCATGAATATGTATGTTGATTGGAATATCTATAATTCAACTGATATGGAAATCTCTATTGACGAAAGTGAAATCAAGCTCTTTAACGGCGGTAAGATTCACGTTGGTGTTGACAGAGGCGAAAATGGTTTTAACGATGTTAAAAAAGCATACAATTCTTGCACGACAAATGTAAAATCATTCGGTCTTATTTATGATAAGGACGGAAAGATACCTGCACCGGAAGATCCCGATGATTATTATGCTTATTCTGCTGCTCAGAAGGCTCTTAAGCTTGGAAACGGCTATGGCGAATCAGGTAAGACTGTAAGCAATCCGGCAGCAGCTCATTATGGTGCTAACATTACTCCTGTAGATGCAAATACAGGTGTATGGATGGTTCCTTATGCAATAACAGAAGATGGTACTCCTGTTTACGGCGAGCCTGTATATAAGACTCTTACAGACGTAACCCGTGATGAACTTAACCTCCATGTTCTTGGAGAAGGAGAGCAATACGTAGACCAAAAGGGCAACAAATATGAAAATGGCGGCGGATTCTACGAAGAACTTAATGACAAAAATGACAGATATTATGTTTGTGCTACAAAGAATGCTATTGAGGCTATCACAACAGGAGCTATGGAAGACCGCAGAACTAAGATTGAACCTGAAGCATTCGGTTTCTTAGTTGAAAAGGCTGGAGCTATTCCAAGTATTAGATATACTTCTACAGATGATGAACGTATTGCTGCTTATAAGAAGGCTGATGAATATCTCGTTCTTGGTCAGTCAGGCATAATCCAGGGCAAAGCTAAGGCAGATAATCCAAACTACGGCGAAAATGCTTACGGTGCTGTTGTTACTCCAACTGATACATTAACAGGTGTTTGGGCAAGAGCATACGTTGATTTCGGTAACGGTCTCGTTGTTTACTCTGAACCTGAATACTATGATTCTGAAAATGAATATTATCGTGATTCACTGAAAGTTGACTACGAGTATCTTAATATTCATAAGTTTACAGGTTCTGAAACATCAGATGCAGGTAATAAGCTTGAAGTTTCATTTAGGCCATATACTGGTAATGGCGAATTTAAGGCAGCAGGTGTTGTAATTGATTCTGCAGGTACATTCAATTCAATTGAAGAAGCTGAAGCAGGTCTTGTTAATGATCCAACCAAGTTCATCTGCGGTTCATGGGCAAAGGATAAGCTTCGTGAAGGTGAATACAATGGTAACTTCACTCCTGAAAATAAGGATGCTAAGATTTACTACAGAGCATTTATCGTTGTTACTGCTCCTAACGGCGAAGACATTACAATTTATGATAATGTTCAGGAAACAACATACGATGATATACAAAATCCTCCTGTTCCATCAATTCCTCTCTAATCCAAATATTCCAGTAAAGTGATAAAGCAATATTTTATCATGAAAAATCACAAGCACTGTGCCTTCGGGCACAGTGCTTTTTGCTGCATATATATGTCTGCTGTGTAAAAAAATTAAGGGCACCTCTAAAAACCCGTTTTGAGTAAGAAAAAGCAGATAGGTACAGTAGATGCAAGAAAAGCCATCGAAGGCGTGCTTTCGCACTACGAGAGGGCTTGACGCAGCAGATGCTGTGTATAGCTGCTTTTT
>JAZQND010000051.1:0-2741 GCA_045627145.1 Ruminococcus sp.
CCCGGTCATATGCTCAGAGGCGGTGCTCCAAGTGCTTACGACAGAGTCCTCTCAACTCAGTTCGGTGTCCATGCCGCTTACCTCATAGCTCAGGAAAAATACGGCAGAACAGTTGCAAAAATCGGCAACAAAATCACCTCAAACAAACTTGAAGATATCGCAGGCAAAACAAAATTCGTTGATGTCAACAGCCATCTCGTAATTGCCGCAAGAGATATCGGTGTTTCTTTCGGTGATTGATAACTAAACATCATGATTTTAACGGGCAGATTTAAATTCTGCCCGTTTCGTTGCGTAAAACCCACATTTTTTTTTGCACTTTACTTTAATCACTGTTAAAATAATCAATTTTTCCTTAAAATTAATCTGCTTTTTATTAAAATATAAAAATTTGTAATATTCTTTGAAAAACTCTTTTCAAACCATGAAAAATGTGGTATAATATTTGTATATTTCTTTTGGGAGGTATTTTTTATGACAGAAGCAGAGCTTTATAGCCTCTGGTGCGAGAACGCTAAGGAAGATTCCGACCTTCAAAACGAACTCGCAGAGATAAAAGGGGATAATGAGGCTATATCCGATAGATTTTACCGTGACCTTGAATTTGGAACCGGCGGTTTAAGAGGCGTTATCGGTGCCGGAACAAACCGCATGAATATCTATACTGTAAGACGTGCTACTCAGGGATTCGCTGATTACCTTAATCAGGAATATTCAAATCCAAGCGTGGCTATTTCATACGACAGCCGTATCAAATCAGACGTTTTCTCAAAGGCTGCTGCTGAAGTTTTTGCAGCAAACGGAATCAAAGTTTTCATATATTCAGAACTTATGCCTACACCCTGTCTTTCATTTGCAGTCCGTGCATTGAAATGTCAGGGCGGTGTTATGGTAACAGCAAGTCACAATCCCGCAAAATATAACGGCTACAAAGCCTACGGCGAGGATGGCTGCCAGATAACCCTCAGAGGTGCTGAAATTGTTCTCGAAAAAATCAATTCTCTTGATATTTTCAGCGATGTAAAGCATTCTTCTTTCGACGAAGAAGTTGCTAAGGGTAATATCTCATTTATCGGTGAAGATATTATTGAGGATTTCTACAAAAATGTTCTTAACGAAGGTATCAACACAGACCTCTGCCCGTCAAGCGGTCTGAAGGTTGTCTACACTCCTCTTAACGGTACGGGCAACAAGCCTGTCCGTGAGATTCTTAAACGCTTAGGAATTAACGACGTTACTGTTGTTAAGGGACAGGAAAATCCTGACGGAAATTTCACAACCTGCCCTTATCCTAATCCGGAAATTCGTGAAGCACTGGAAGTCGGTCTTAAATATTGCAACGAAATCCAGCCTGACCTCCTCCTTGCTACCGATCCTGACTGTGACCGAGTAGGCATTGCTGTTCCGGACGGAAACGGCGGTTTTGCTTTGTTCTCAGGCAACGAAGTCGGTGCTATGCTTCTTGAATACATCTGCGACCAGAGCGTAAAGAAGGGAATCATGCCGAAAAATCCTGTAACCGTCAAAACTATAGTTACAACTGATATCGTTAACCTTATCGCTCAGTATTACGGTGTTGAAGTTATAAGCGTCCTCACCGGATTCAAATTTATCGGCGAACAAATCGGAATCCTCGAAGCTAAAGGCGAGGAAGACCGCTATATTTTCGGTTTTGAAGAAAGCTACGGTTATCTCTCAGGCGGCTATGTTCGTGATAAGGACGCTGTTAACGCTTCAATGCTTATTTGCGAAATGGCTGCTTATTACCGCACTCAGGGTATCACTCTCATGCAGGCTCGTGAAAATATGTATAAGAAGTACGGCGTTTTCTACCAGACTCTCTACAGCTTTACCTTTGAAGGTGCAAGCGGCATGAAACGTATGGAAGAAATCATGGCAGGGCTGCGTACAAATCACCCTTCTGAGATAGGCGGACTTAAAGTTGAACGTTTTGAGGACTACAAAGCAAGCACCTCCAAAAACGTCCTCACAGGCGAAGTTTCTGAAATCAAGCTTCCTAAGTCAAATGTTCTTGCTTTCCACCTTGAAAACGGCTGTAAGGCTATAGTTCGTCCTTCAGGTACTGAGCCAAAAATCAAGACATATCTCACTGCAAAAGCTCCGACTCACGAAGAAGCCGAAGTTATTGAGCAGAAGCTCTATGCAGATTTCACTCAAAGCATGAAATAACAGGATAACAGTTCAAACTGTACATATCCGATAACCAAAGGCGAACTGCGGTTCGCCATTCTTTCAGGAAGATATAAGTAAAAAATAAAAATAAATATTTCTGCTTGACAATATCTGCTGAATATGATATAATTATTATCGCAATGTATGAATGCACTACTGTCTAAAGGAACTGATGGGCTGCACGGATACAAAAATCTGTGAAAGAGGTGACAATCGTGAAAGAGGGAATCCATCCAAATTTTGTTAAGACTACTATTACCTGCCACTGTGGTAACGTAATGGAAACTATGTCTACAAAGGAAAATATCAAGGTTGAAATCTGCTCAAAGTGCCATCCGTTCTATACCGGAAAGCAGAAGCTTGTTGATACAGGCGGACGTGTAGACAGATTCAAGAAGCGTTTCAATCTCGATAAGTAATTATTATAAGCCACTCATTTTGAGTGGCTTTTTCCTTCTTATTATAATGCTATGAATTATTTTACAGTTTCCGAACCTGCCGAAGATTCATTCACCGAAAAAAAATCGGAGTTTATCGGCTATATCGCC
>JAZQND010000052.1:0-20798 GCA_045627145.1 Ruminococcus sp.
TCTGAGAAAAAGCATCTATGCACAGCATCTGCTGCGTCAAGCCCTCTCGTAGTGCGAAAGCACGCCTTCGATGGCTTTTCTTGCATCTACTGTACCTATCTGCTTTTTCTTACTCAAAACGGGTTTTTAGAGGTGCCCATATTTTAATGGCGGTATTTATACAGAAACTTTTGTACTTTTTATTGAAGGCAACCCTTTTGAGAAAGGTTTGCCCCGATAAAGAGCAGAATTTCTATATAGATACCGCCATTAAAATATAGGGGTAAATTATACGTCTGTTAAAAGAGCGACGGCGTGGGCGGCTATGCCGAGTTTTTCGCCTGTAAAGCCGAGTTTTTCTTCTGTGGTGGCTTTTACGCTGATTTGTGAGATATCGCAGCCGCAGACCTTTGCAATATTTTCACGCATCTGAAAAATGTGAGGGGCAAGCTTAGGAGCCTGAGCGATAACCGTAGCGTCGATATTTCCGATAGCATAGCCGTTTTCACGGCAGACACGGACTACTTCCGCCATAAGTTTGAGGCTGTCTGCACCTTTGAATTTCTCGTCGGTATCGGGAAAGAGGTGACCTATATCGCCAAGTGCAGCAGCACCGAGCATAGCGTCCATTACAGCATGGGCGAGGACATCGGCATCTGAATGACCGAGAAGTCCGACAGTATGCGGTATATCAACGCCGCCGAGAATAAGCTTTCTTCCTTCAACAAGCTTGTGAACATCGTAACCATGACCTATTCTGAACATATTTTAATGCTCCTTTCAGATATTAAGCAGAATTTCTGCTATTTTTATGTCTTCGGGTGTAGTGATTTTGATATTAGTATAGTCACCAACTGTCATTGCAACTTTTCCGCCGATAGCCTCAATAAGCTGGCAGTCATCAGTAAAGTCAAGACCGTGTTCAAGTGCGAAATCAACGCCTTCAAAGTAAAGACTGCGTTTGAAAACCTGCGGAGTCTGCGTGATATAGAGGAACTTTCTTGGCGGAGTATCAGTAATAAGACCGTCCTCAACGGTTTTGATGGTGTCCTTTACGGGAACGCCGAGTGTTGCACCACCGAAAACAGAGGCATCTTTGATGACATTTTCAATGTGTTCGGGCTTAACAAGAGGTCTTGCACCGTCATGAACTGCAACAAGCTCTGCATTTTTTGAGATTTTTCTTATACCGTTTATAACGCTTTCCTGACGGGTAGCACCGCCTGTTACACATTCGGCAAGCTTGGAAATACCAGCGTTTTCGGCTTCCTGACGAATTGCAGGGATATCTTCCTCACGGGCAACGATGATTATTTCGGAAACACTTTCACATTTCTGAAAAGCCTGCATGGTAACTCCGATGACCTTTCTTTCGCCAAGCGTAAGGAGAATTTTGTTGATTCCTCCCATTCTTGTGGAGTTTCCTGCACAGACTATGACAACAGATGTATTCATAAATTCACTCCGTTCTGAAAATTATCAGTTTCTGAATACGGCAAAACTGCCTATAAAGACATTATAATACAGTTTTCAGGTGCTGTCAACGTGCTTTTTTCACGCAATATCTTAATAAAAAGCAAACACACTATAAATAATATACAATGAAGAAAAGATTTTTTTGTGAAAAATCGCCTATCTTTGCTTAATGATATAGACAAATATACGAAAATACGTTATAATATAGTGTATTGATTATCACGGCTTCCGTATGCCGTAAATGCGGATAACCGTACTCGCTACGGCTACGGAGCTATTTTTAATGAGAGTTATTACTGGTATTGCAAGAGGCAGACGACTTATTGCTCCTGAAGGACTTGACGTAAGACCTACTGCCGATAAAGTTAAGGAGGGTATCTTCTCCGCTATACAGTTTCAGCTTGAAGGTGCAGATGTCCTCGATCTTTTTGCAGGAAGCGGTCAGATGGGAATTGAGGCTTTAAGCCGTGGTGCAAAACACGCAGTTTTCATCGACAGTTCAAACAGGGCTTTGAGATGCGTTCACGAAAATCTGCGGAATACAGGATTTGAACGCTACAGCGAGGTCATCAGCCGTGACAGCTACGACTATATCAAGTCTGCATCAAAAACTTTTGATATAATTATTCTTGATCCGCCATACAGATACAGCCATATTGCAAATATACTTCCATTCGCCGCTAAGAAACTGAATGAAGGCGGGTGCATTATCTGTGAATATGAGGCGGAAGCCGATGAGCCTGCCGCACCTGAAGGTCTGGTATTGAGAAAAACTTATCACTACGGCAAAATAAATGTTACTATATTCTGTAAACCAGAACCAAATGACGAGGAGGCAGACGAATAATGAGAAGAATTGCAGTTTGTCCCGGGAGCTTTGATCCTGTAACACTCGGTCATCTTGATATTATTACAAGAGCTTCAAAGCTTTTTGATAAGGTGATAGTCCTTATTTCAAGAAATGCAGGTAAGGCACAGCCAAGTTTTACAGCTACAGAACGTATGCTGATGATAGAACAGGCTACAAAAGACCTCGATAATATTGTTATTGATATCCTTGACGGTCTGCTTGCCGATTACGTTGAAGAAGTGGGAGCTATTGCAATAGTAAAAGGACTTCGTGCTGTCAGTGACTTTGAATATGAGTTTCAGATGGCTCTTGCAAATAAAAAATTATACGCAGGTGCTGAAACAGTTTTCCTTACTACCGCCGCAGAAAATATGTATCTCAGTTCAAGCGTTGTAAAGCAGATTGCCTATTTCGGCGGCGATATAAGCCATTTTGTTCCTGAATGCATTCTTGATGATATAAAAGAAAGACTTATTAAAGAGAGGTAAAAGTTATGAGCATTGATGAGATACTTGAAGAAATGGATGAACTTCTTGACAAAGCACAGTCTGTGCCGTTTGTAGGACACAAAAAGGTGATTGACGGAGAACGTATGCGTGAACTTATCAACGATGTCAGACTTAATATGCCTCAGGAACTCAAAGAAGCAAAGAAAATAGAGTTTGACTGTCAGCGTATACTTAATGAAGCAAAGCTTAACGGCGAATCTATAATCCGTCAGGCAGAGGAAAAGGCAGCACAGCTTGTTTCCCGTGAGGCAATCGTAACGGAAGCAAGAAAGAAAGCCCTTGATATGCTTACAAAGGCTCAGGCGGCTTCAAAGAATTTACAGCAGAATGCAGCAGTTGCCGTTGCCAAAATGCTCAACGATACAGAGAATTATTATTCAAGAAATCTTCAGAGCATCAAGGTAGTAAAGGGCAAGCTCAGCAGTACATTACAGGGCGGACTTCCAAATGTTCCGAACAACAAAAATAATCAAAATAATAAGTAAATTTCACAGGGCGGTCTTTGACCGCCTTTTTTGTTGCTTTTGCCTTTGCTGTTTAGTTCAAAATTGCTGGACAAATGTTTTTTTTTGTGATATAATGTATATTGTATCAGTGTAAACGGAGGTGCTATTTCTATTGAAAACACTGTTTGTATCAGACCTTGACGGAACTCTGCTTAATTCAAATGCAGAGATCACTGCGGAAACAAGACAGATAATAAATCCTCTCATTGAAAAAGGATTGTTTTTTACCTTCGCAACCGCACGTTCAATTTATTCTGCACTGCCTATCACGGACGGTCTTGATATAAATATTCCGTGTATACTTATGAACGGCGTAAGCATATATGATATAAATGAAAAACGCTGTATCAGAAATGTATCCATCCCCTGTGAAGGTTCGGCTGAAATTATCCGTACTTTTCAGAAATTCGGTGAACACTGCTTTATGTATAAGTTTATAGAAGGTGTGCTGACCTGTTGTTATACTGAAATTACAGACAAGGTTATGCAAAGCTTTGCAGAGGTACGAAAAAAACGCTATAATAAGCCGTTTGTTCAATGTTGTTCACTGCTTGATATGGCTGACGATAATACCGTTTACTTAACAACCACAGGCAGTTATGAAAAACTTAAACCCATTGCGGACAGCCTTTCAGATATTACAGGCGTTTCTCATGCATTTTATGAGGATAATTATTCTCACAACTGGTATCTGGAATTTTTCTCGGCTGAAGCTTCAAAGGACAATGCCGTGAAGTTCCTGAAGGAGCATTACGGCTTTGACAGAGTTGTGGCGTTTGGTGACAACTATAATGACCTGTCTATGCTGAAATTTGCAGATACAGCAGTTGCTGTCGGAAATGCGGTAGCGGATGTTAAAAATGCTGCGGATCATGTGGCTGATACAAATGACAGAAACGGTGTTGCCGGATATATTGCAGAATATTTTGAGCATTACTGCTGAAATATGAATTGAAATTTTGTGCGGTATTGCCTTATATAAATTGAAAGGAAATGAATAAAATGAAGAAACTTATGTTAGGAAACGAAGCCTTCGCAAGAGGTTTATATGAAGCCGGATGCAGAGTAGTATCAAGCTATCCGGGTACACCTTCAACAGAAATTACTGAGGAAGTTGCAAAGTATGACGAAGTTTATGCAGAGTGGGCTCCAAATGAAAAGGTAGCTATGGAAACTGCCCTCGGTGCATCAATTGCAGGTGCAAGAAGCTTCTGCGGAATGAAGCACGTCGGACTCAACGTTGCCGCTGATCCTCTCTATACTGCTTCATATACAGGCGTAAACGGCGGTATGGTAATTGCAGTTGCAGACGATCAGGGGATGCATTCATCACAGAATGAACAGGACAGCCGTCATCACGCTATCGCTTCAAAAGTACCTATGCTTGAACCTTCAGATTCAGGTGAGGTAAAGGAATTTGTCAAGACAGCCTTTGAGCTTTCAGAGCAGTTTGATGCTCCGTTTATAGTAAGAATGTCAACAAGAGTTGCACATTCACAAAGCAGTGTTGAACTCGTTGACAGAGTTGAACCGGAACTTAAACCTTACGAGAAAAATCCTCAGAAATATGTTATGATGCCTGCATTTGCAAAGGGCAGACACGTTTTCGTTGAGGAGAGAACTCAGAAGCTTATTGAATTTGCTGAAACTTCTTCTCTCAACCGTGCTGAAATATCAGATAAAGCTGAATTCGGCGTTATTACAAACGGTGCAGCTTACCAGTATGTCAAGGAGGCACTTGGCGAAAAGGCTTCCGTACTCAAACTCGGTATGGTAAATCCGCTTCCTGTAAAGCTTATTCAGGACTTTGCAGCTAAGTATGAGAAGATCTACATAATTGAGGAACTTGACGGCATTATCGAAGAACATTGCCGCAATATCGGCGTAAACAACATTCAGGGCAAGGAAATTTTCGGATATATCGGTGAGCTTTCACAGTCCATCATTGCTGAAAAGCTTCTTGGTGTAACAAAGGAATCAGTATCACTTGACGAAGCTGTTCCTGTACGTCCTCCTGTAATGTGTGCAGGCTGTCCTCACAGAGGTCTTTTCTACTGCCTCAGCAAGAACAATATAACAGTTTCAGGAGATATCGGCTGTTACACTCTCGGTGCTGCCGCACCTCTCTTTGCTGTTGATACAACTATATGCATGGGTGCTTCAATTTCGGGACTCCACGGCTTCAACAAGGCAAGAGGTGCTGAATCTGAACATAAAACAGTTGCAGTTATCGGCGATTCAACATTTATGCACAGCGGTATGACTGGTCTTGTAAATATCGCATACAACAATTCAAATTCTACAGTTATCATTCTTGATAACTCTATCACAGGTATGACAGGTCATCAGCAGAACCCGACAACAGGTAAAAATCTCAAGGGTGACCCTGCCGCAGCAGTTAATCTTGAGGAACTCTGCAAGGCTATCGGCATAAAGAGAGTTCGTGTGGTTGATCCTTATCATCTTGCTGAAACAGAAGCAGCTATCAAGGAAGAACTTACCGCAGACGAGGCTTCCGTAATTATTTCCCGCCGTCCGTGTGCATTGCTTAAATATGTTAAGCACAACGCTCCTGTTGCAGTTGACAGAGATAAGTGCGTTGGCTGTAAGATGTGCATGAAGCTTGGCTGTCCTGCAATTTCCATGAAGGACGGTAAGGCTGTTATTGACCATACACAGTGCGTTGGCTGCGGAATATGTCAGGAGCAGTGTAAGGTAGGAGCTATAAAGTAATGAAAATACGTCATATAAAATGTCCGTACTGCCGTAATAAAAAGGGGGGGAATTATGCAGACCGAAATATATTTTGAATTTGAAAGATGGCTTGATAATCTTCTCGAAAATAACGACATTCCTGAACAAACTGCCGCTTTTAACTTTAATTTGTATGAAGAATCGGCAGAGGACAGTATATACAGCGTTCAGATAATCGCCGCTGACCGTTTCGACGAAAACGACGGCGATTGGGCTTGCTATGAGATATGGTCATCTGAAGAAGATATTTTCTGCATTGATACATCTGATGAAGATGATACAGGCAGAGAATATGCACTTGTACTTATTACTGAAATGTGCAGTGAATATCTTGAAAGCGGCAATTACAGGGATATTCTTCTTGATACAAAAGCTGTGGCTATCGGTTTTGTAGACGGAGATATAAATATAATTAGCAAAAGTGAATAAGGAGTAAATTATATGCAGGATTATATGGATGATATCAGCTTTCCTTCAACAACTTCGGCACCGCCTGTTCCGCCTGTAAGCCAGAGTGGAAGCGGTTATGCGGATTCAACAGGCTCACAGCAGATAGGTTCAACAATAAATCTTCAAAGACCTGAAGGTTATAAGGCTTCACAGTCTGCAAGTTATGACAACAGTTCAGCATACAACAGTGCGAACTCGTCAACAGGCTATACAGGCGGTTCGTCGTACAACAGTGCGAACTCGTCAACAGGTTATACAGGAAGTTCAGCATACAACAGTGCGAACTCGTCAACAGGTTATACAGGCGGTTCGTCGTACAACAGTGCGAACTCGTCAACAGGTTATACAGGCGGTTCGTCGTACAACAGTGCGAACTCGTCAACAGGCTATACAGGCGGTTCGTCGTACAACAGTGCGAACTCGTCAGCAGGCTATACAGGAAGTTCAGCATACAACAGTGCGAACTCATCAACAGGTTATACAAGCGGTTCTTCTGCCCCGGGATACGGAAGCAGACCTTCAACCGATTACGGCAGTTCATCTGCATACGATTCATCATCAAGCTTTTCAATGCCTGCAAGCAGCGGATATGAGCTTGCTGATATTGTAAAGGGTTTAATTGGAGCGTTGATAGGTGCTTTGCCCGGATTTCTTCTCTGGATACTTGTCGGCAGAATTGGTGTTGTAGCTGCTGCCTGTGGTGCAGTACTTGCAGCAGGTTCTTATAAGGGATACAGTATTGCAACAAAAAATGTTCTTATACCTGAAGAAAAAGGACTTCTTGTATGTTTTGTAGTTGTTTTGATAGCCGTATTCTTTGCGGAAAAGATATCATGGTGCTGGACAATAGCTGATGGCACTGGATTCAGCTTCGGATATATATACTCAAACTTCGGAGAACTTCTTGAACTTGCAAACAGCAAAGGCAGCTTTATTTTGTCGCTTATCATTAGTTATGCATTTGCTATCGGCGGCGGTGCCGGCATTTTCTTTAAAACAAAATAAGTAAAAGGAGTAATTATAATGGAAACTAAGTCAATAATGATAGTCGGAGTAGGCGGACAGGGTTCACTGCTGGCTTCCAGACTTCTTGGAAACGTTCTTCTTGCTCAGGGCTATGACGTTAAGGTGAGCGAGGTTCACGGTATGTCTCAGAGAGGCGGAAGCGTTGTTACCTACGTTAAATATGGTGAAAAGGTTTATTCACCAATAATTGAAAAGGGAGAGGCAGATGCAGTTATCTCATTTGAACTTCTTGAAGCGGCAAGATGTCTGCCTTACCTCAAAAAGGGCGGCAAGCTCATTACTTCAACTCAGCAGATAGAGCCGATGCCTGTTATCACAGGTGCAGCAAAATATCCGGAAGACCTTGTTGAGAAAATCAAGGCAGCAGGTGTTGACCTGACAGCAGTTGATGCACTTTCTCTTGCTGAACAGGCAGGTACAGCAAAGGCTTCAAACGTTGTTCTTATGGGTGTTCTTGCCGCTGCAACAGATTATCCTGATGAACTCTGGCAGAATGCACTTGAGCAGTGTGTACCGCCAAAGTTCCTTGAACTCAATAAAAAAGCTTTTGAACTTGGCAAAAATGCTAAGTAATATGAAGTATAGGAAAATTGCGGCTTTTGTTTTTTTTTTGGTCATGTTTTCGGGAACTGTCTCCTGCGGCGGATTTGGTTCGCTGGAGGAACTGGACAATGATACTCCCGTAAAAAGTACGGCAGCCGAAGAAGAAACAGCCGCAGATAATATAAATGAATCTGAAACAGGAACATCTTCATTATCAGGTGAAGCAACGATTCAGACCTGTAAGAAGTCACTGAAAAATGAAGAAAAGCCCGAAGTCAAAACAATAAAAATTACTGCAAAGTGCAGCGGAGATTTGAAAGTCCACGCTTTGGTTACTGATGTTTACGGGATAAATGTTCTGCATTCAGATGTTGTCGGACTTATGAGTGCACCTGTTGAACTGGATTTTGATGAATATGTCGGTGAAAGAGTTGTGACATTCTGTTATGACGTAAACGAACTTCGTGGGGTTCCTGAAAAAAATCTGAAGGTTCTTTACTATGATGAAGCAGAAGGATTCTATAACGAGATACCATGCAGACTTGACACTGAAAAATGCGAAATTATGATAAATCCCGAACAAAACGGTGCATATATGCTGGTTGATGCTTATAAGTGGTATGAAGCGTGGGGAAAAGATACGTCAGGTTATGAATATGAAATTGACATATTGAATTATAAAACCGATTGGGAGCGTCAGTCAGTTACAGGAAGCATTTGTGAAATTGCCGATAAGGAATGGGCTGTTGAAAATGCCCCTGAATTCAATGTTTCAACCCCTGAACAGCTTGCAGGAGCTGTGTGGTATATCAACAGCTTTGAAGACAGTGCATATTCATTGATAAATATTGAAAATGACATTGACCTCGGCGGCTATGAGTGGAGACCTATAGGCTGGAGCGAATCGGGAGGATTAGCTTTTTCGGGTGCTGTATTGGGAAACGGTCATACGATAAGCAACATGAAAATAAGCAAGGGCAGCAGTGACACAGGCTTTATAGGATACGGTCTTGGCTGTATAGTGGACAATATTAAATTTGTCAATGCAGAAGTCAGCGGAACAGGCTGTACGGGAGTTGTAGGCGGTCAGATATATATGTCAGATGCATGGTCAAATATAACCGTAAGCAATTGCAAGGTATTCGGCAGTGTATCGGATTACGGTGCTGTAATAGGCAGAGAGGCAGGTACTGCTTTTAAGGAATGCCATGTTGAAAATGTAATTATCAATGATAAGCCTTTTGAATATTGTTCATATAGGGAAATGAAGGTTGCAGAAACACCTGTGGTTGAAACCTTCCACATCTCTATGAACGATAAATTCGTTGTTACCCGTGATGAACATGACGGCTTCATGAATCTTGGCTGGGTGTTTGAGAGAGACGGTATTCAGCTTCTTGACAGAAATGCCGAGGGCGAAACCGAATATGATGCCGCATGGCTGTTTTCGGAAAGCGGAACTTATGATGTTTATATGACCGCTTTTATTGACGGAACATATATCAGAGTAAGCAATCTTATTAAATATACTGTTGATTGACAGCGATAATACCTGAAAAAGGATATTTTAAATAAAAAGGAGAATGACGTCCAATGGAAAGATATTGGAACGAGGAAATTGAATGTGCGTCCCGTGAGGATATGAAAAAGCTTCAGGACGAGCGTCTTGTGGCTCAGGTAAAGCACGTTTACGAAAATGTGAAGTATTACCGTGAGCTTATGGACGAAAAGGGAATTAAGCCTGAGGATATAAAGGGAACAGATGACCTTTGCAAGCTGCCGTTTATCTCCAAGGCAGATTTGCGTGAGTCCTATCCCTACGGACTTCTTGCAAAGCCGCTGAAAGATTGCGTGAGAATACACTCCACAAGCGGTACAACAGGCAAGAGAGTTGTTGCATTCTATACACAGAACGATATTGATATGTGGGAAAACTGCTGTGCAAGAGCCATTACTGCCGCAGGCGGTACTGATGAGGATATCTGTCAGGTTTGCTATGGATTCGGTCTTTTTACAGGCGGTGCAGGCATTAACGGCGGTTCACACAAGGCAGGCTGTCTTACACTTCCTATGTCAAGCGGAAATACAGAAAGACAGATACAGTTTATGCGTGACCTCGGTTCAACAATTCTTTGCTGTACACCTTCTTATGCGGCTTATCTTGGCGAAACTCTCCATGATATGGGAATCTCACCTGACGATACAAAGCTAAGAATAGGTATTTTCGGTGCAGAACCGTGGACAGAGGAAATGCGTCAGTCTATACAGGCTTCTCTCGGAATCAAGGCTTATGATATCTATGGACTTACCGAAATAAGCGGTCCCGGAGTTGCTTTTGAATGTTCTGAACAGTCGGGTATGCACGTTAATGAAGATAACTTCATTCCTGAAATTATTGATCCTGAAACAGGAGATGTTCTTCCGGAAGGTGAAGTTGGTGAACTTGTTTTCACAAGCATAACCAAGGAGGCTTTCCCGCTTATCAGATACAGAACAAGAGACCTCTGCGTTCTTTCACGCAAAAAATGTTCATGCGGACGTACACTTGTCAAAATGGCAAAGCCTATGGGAAGAAGCGACGATATGATGATAATTCGTGGAGTAAACGTTTTCCCAAGCCAGATAGAAACTGTCCTTATTGAAAACGGCTATACTCCAAACTACATCATCGAAGTTGACAGACTTAACAATACGGATACACTTGATATCAGCGTTGAGATGAACCCAAGTCAGTTTTCGGATAAGATCAAGGATATGCAGCAGCAGGAAAGAGAACTTGCAAATGCTATCAAGACCATGCTCGGCATAAATCCGAAGGTTCACCTCGTTTCACCAAAATCACTTGCAAGAAGTGAAGGAAAGGCTGTCAGAGTAATTGACAAGCGTAAGCTTCACGATTAATTTCAAAGGCAGAAACGGAAAAATGTCTGCCTTTAATGAATAATACATATACAAGGGAGGAATACTATGTCAAACGTAAGACAAATATCAGTTTTTTTAGAAAATAAGCCCAATATGCTCGCTCCTGCAATGAAGCTTCTTAAAAAGAGCAAAATAAATATCAGAGCCATGTCTATCGCAGATACAAAAGATTTCGGCATACTGCGTTTGATAGTTAATGACACGGATAAAACTGTTGAAATACTCCGTGAAGCTTCTTATGCCGTAACAGTTACGGAAATAGTTGCTATCTCTATTCTTGATTCTCCCGGACAGCTCAGCCGTGTTCTTGACATTTTAGGTGACAGCGGTGTAAATCTTGAATATCTTTATGCATTTATCGGAAAGTCGGATAAGTCGGTTTCATTTGTAATCAGAGTTGACGATAATGAAAATGCGGCAAATGCACTTACTGATGCAGGTATCATTCAGCTTACAGAAAATGATATAGAAAAAATGTGAGTTTTTGTTATAACTACTTGACAAATGTGAAGTCAGATTGTATAATTAATATAGCTGACAGCGAGAAAATTTTTTTTAGGAGTGATAAACATGGGACTTCTCGATACAATCGGAAACGTCAGCAAGGGTGCTTCCGATAAGGCTAAAAATATTTCAGAGGCTAATAACCTGAAAAGAAAAATTCTTTATGAAGAAGAAAGAATCGTTGAGATATTCACTGATATCGGTAAAAAATATTACAAGAGTCAGAATGAAGATCCGGAAGCTCTCAAGGTTCTTTGTGACGATATCGATACAAGGCGCAGAAGAATAAAAAAGATGAGATATGAGCTTAACGGTATCAGAGGATATAAGATTTGCCCGAAGTGTGATGCTGAAGTTAATGAGCGTTTCCAGTTCTGCGGACGCTGCGGTGCAAGACTTCCTGATGTGGAAGATGAAGATTTTATGTCACTTGAGTCTAACGACTACTATACCGAAAGCAGCAATAATTTCTTCAATGCGGATTCAAACAAGAATTATTAAGGTATTGCCTTGATACGGCAAGATGGGCTGTTCTGAATGTTAACAGAACAGCCCGTTTTTATAAAAGACCATAGGCAACACCTTACAATGCACTTCCGACGAAAATTCTAACTGTGTTTCTGATGCACAGTCTTTGAGCGGTGTTGTCCAAATCCTTTATGGGAGGAAATATGAAAAAATCATTTGTATTGCCTGAAATACTGCTTACAGTTTTGTTTTCAGGCGTTATTGCATTCTGGTCAGAATCATCTATGGGTGTGGCTTTGAAAATATGCCTGACACTTCTGTTTATTATTCTTTTTTTCTTTCAGCTTCTACGCAGAGGTGATAAATCAATTGAAAATACAAAACTGCGTCGTATAAAACGTGGTGCAGACCTTATGCTGATAGGCGGTATTTCGGCACTTACAGTATTTATTGCCATGACAGTCTGGATATCACAGTCCAATGTGCCGCTATGGGCAAAAATAACAGCTCCTTTGGCGGCATTGGTAATAATCGGAATTACCATATTTATTGGTGTTATCAAGGTAAGCGTAAGTTCGGGACAGCTAAAAATAAAAGACCATATTCTTATGCTTATGCTTTGGTGGTGTCCGATAGTTAATATTTTCCTTGTCAGCAAATATTATCAGACTGCAAGACGTGAGTATATAATAGAGGCGGACAGAATTGAACTTGATAATGCCCGTGCCGAAAACTCAATATGCAAAACCAAATATCCGATTCTGCTTGTTCACGGAATTTTCTTCCGTGACTGGCAGCTTGTCAATTATTGGGGCAGAGTTCCGGCGATACTCATAAAAAACGGTGCTACGGTTTTTTACGGTAAACAGCAGTCCTCGCTTGCCGTTTCAGACAGTGCGGAGGAACTTCGTAATACCATATTAAATGTTCTGAAGGAAACAGGTGCGGAAAAGGTTAACATAATCGCACATTCCAAGGGCGGACTTGATTCACGCTATGCTATAAGCTGTCTTGGAATGGATAAGTATGTTGCCTCTCTGACTACCATTAATACCCCGCATGAGGGCTGTGATATGGTTGACTATCTGCTTGAAAAGGTGCCTGATTTTATTAAAAATATACTGGAAAAACGTTATAATGCAGCTTTCAAAAGACTTGGTGATACCTCTCCGAACTTCATGGCCGGAGTTAAAGACCTTAGTGCCAAGACAAGAAAAATAGATAATCAGCTTATGCCTGATTCTCCTGATGTTCTGTACAGAAGCTATACATCTGTTATGAGCGATGCAGGTTCAGCAAATTTCCTTCCTCTGAACTTTGGCTACAGACTTATAAAGAAGCTTAACGGCCCGAATGACGGTCTTGTCTGGATAGAATCCGCCAAACACGGTGAATTTATAAAATGTGTATCAACAAGTAAGAAAAGAGGCGTAAGCCACGGTGATGTCATAGACCTTATGCGTGAAAACATCGACGGTTTTGATGTCAGGGAATTTTATGTTGAAATGGTAAGCGGATTGAAAGGCGAGGGCTTCTGATAATCATTTAATTCCTCTGCGGGTGAACATATTCTGTAAAAGCTTGCAGATATAATAGACCGGTATGCAGAGAATGAACCACAGACATGAAAACGGCAGACATATTTGTCCGAGAATATTCATCGGCATATCGGAGTAGTCCCATACCTGCCAGTGCATAATAATGTTGTCAAATATTCCGACAGCAAATTCAATGGCAGTTATGATGAATGCTCCAATAAAACAATTTTTCAGAAGTGAGATGCGGTTTTGACTGTTTATCCCGTAAAGTATAGATATAACTATTCCGCCTGTTACGCCCATAGTCCAGTGGGTATATCCTCGTGTAACTATCTCAAACAGGCAGTATAGAAAAAATCCCATAAGAAATGATATTATATGCTGTGAAATTTTCATGGATACTCCTTCCGCAATATTGCACAGTGATGTCTTTATAATACTATTTTTTACCTGATTCAATAAATTATTCAAGGGGTGATTAAAATGCGTAAAAGTTGTATATTAATGCATATCTCAAGCCTGCCTTCGGAATACGGCATAGGAAAAATGGGAAGACACGCCTTCGATTTTGTGGACTTTCTTAAAAAAAGCGAAACAAAATGCTGGCAGATACTTCCGCTTTCTCCCACAAGTTACGGTGATTCGCCGTATCAGTCATTTTCAGTTCATGCAGGAAATCCTTATTTCATCGACTTTGATATTCTTGAAGCAGACGGACTTCTTGAACATCACGAATTTTCGTCATGCAAATGGGAGGAAAGTGCTGAAAAGGTCGATTACAGCATAATCTATCAGAATTGCTTTGAGGTTTTGCGAATTGCTTTCAGCCGTTTCAAACCAAACTGCTGTGATGATTACAAGACTTTTTGTGATGAAAATAAAAAGTGGCTTGACGACTATGCACTTTTCATGGCTCTGAAAAATAAAAGCGGCGGAAAAGCGTGGTATGAGTGGGATACAGACCTTGCAATGCACAGGGCAAAGGCGGTTTCAGAGGCTAAAAAGGAACTGAAAAATGAAATCGCTTTATATAAATTCATTCAGTATGAATTTAACCGCCAGTGGTACGAACTGAAAAAATATGCTAATGACAATGGTATTGAAATAATCGGGGATATACCGATATACTGTGCTTTGGACAGCGTTGAGGCATGGACTCAGCCAAAGCTTTTCAAGTTTGATAAAAACCGTGTTCCGATAGCCGTTGCAGGCTGTCCTCCCGACGATTTTTCACCTAAAGGTCAGCTTTGGGGAAATCCGCTGTATAACTGGGATTACCACAAAAAGACAAATTATGAATGGTGGATAGACCGTATCGCTTCTGCTTCAAAGCTTTACGATATAGTACGAATTGACCATTTCCGTGGCTTTGAAAGCTATTACGCAATTCCCTACGGCAATGAGGATGCAACCATCGGAGAATGGGAAAAAGGCCCGAATTACGAGCTTTTCAGAATGGCAGAGGAAAAACTCGGCAGTCTGAACATCATTGCGGAAGACCTCGGATTTATTACGCCGGAGGTTCGGGAAATGCTTGATAAATGCGGATATCCCGGCATGAAGGTGCTTCAGTTCGGCTTCAGCGACGGCAAAAACGAACATCTGCCGCATAATTTCTCAACCTGTAACTGCTTTGCCTATACCGGCACTCACGATAACGAAACACTCAACGGCTGGGTTGGTACTATGGATAAAAATTCCCTGAAATTCGCAAAAAAGTATCTTAATGTAAAGAAAAAAAGCGAGATACCTATGGCTGTTGTCCGTGCTGCATGGGGAAGTGTTGCAATGGTTGCGGCGGCACAGATACAGGATTTCCTCGACAGTCCTAAGTGTGACCGTATGAATACTCCCTCAACTCTCGGCTGTAACTGGCAGTTCCGTACACAGGAAGGCGATTTTACACCCGAACTTGCAAAGAAAATTCGTAAACTTAACAAAATATATAACAGATAATTTATGGAGTGAACTATGGATAGAAATATATTTAAAGTAAAATTTACCGGCAGACTCCCTCATGATATTAGTTCTGCCACACCTCAGCAGCTTCACAATGCCCTCGGTGATACAGTTATGGAGCTTTTTTCGGAACGCTGGCACACTTCGCGTCAGAATCACCTCTCAAAACGCCGTGCCGCATACCTTTCAATGGAGTTTCTTGTTGGACGTGCGGTTTACAATAATCTGCTGTGCCTCGGCATTTACGACGAAGTTAAAGAGGCTTTTGATGAACTTGGTCTTAACCTTGCAGACTTTGAAGTTATTGAAGATGCCGCCCTCGGAAACGGCGGTCTGGGCAGACTTGCGGCTTGTTTCCTCGATTCTGCGGCAACTCTCGGACTTCCTCTTGACGGCTACGGAATACGTTACAAATACGGTCTTTTTAAACAGTCTATTGTAGATGGCTTCCAGAAAGAGGATATCGACGACTGGACAAGGTTTGGTGACTGCTGGTCTGAACGCTGTGACGAGGACACTGTGCTTATTGAGTATAACGGACAGACCGTTAAGGCAGTTCCCTACGATATGCCGATATATGGCTGTAAGACCGAAAATGTGGGAACTCTGCGTCTTTGGCAGGCTGAACCTGTTGTGGAGTTTGATTTTGAAACATTTAATAAACAGGATTACCTTGAAGCCTCAAAAGAAAAAATTTATGCCGAGGATATTTCAAGGGTTCTTTATCCGAATGACGATACTGATGAAGGCAAGAAACTCCGTCTTAAACAGCAGTATTTCTTTAGCTGTGCGTCAATAACGGACATTCTTCGCAAGCATAAAAAGCGTTTCGGCAGTCTTGATAATATTGCAGACTACATTACAATACAGCTTAACGATACACATCCTGTAATTTCTATTCCCGAACTTATTCGTCAGCTTGTTGACAACGAGGGCTGGGACTTTGAAAAGGCTCTCGATACCGCTAAAAAAGTGTTTAACTACACAAACCATACTGTAATGCAGGAAGCCCTTGAAAAGTGGAATACAGAACTTATAGAAGATGTGCTTCCAAGAATTTACAGCATAATAATACAGATTAATGAGGAACTGATTGCTGAAATGTACGCCAATGACGTACAGAGAGAAAAGATTGAGCGTATCAGAATAATAAAGAAAAATATGGTTCACATGGCTGATATGGCTTGCTATGCCTCAAGCCACATCAACGGTGTAGCCGAGATTCACACACAGATACTCAAGGATTCTGTTCTTTCAGACTGGTTCAGCATTTATCCTGAACGTTTCCGAAACGAAACAAACGGTATAACTCAGCGTAGATGGCTTGCCCTCTGCAACAGGGAGCTTTCATCTCTCATAACCGAACTGCTTGGAACTGATAAGTGGATTACTGACCTCGGAATGCTTCAACAGCTTGAGAAATATGCTGATGATGAAAAAATACTGAAACGCTTTATTGACATAAAGCAAACCAAAAAAGTACAGCTTGCCGATTATATTTCGGTTCACGACGGCATACAGGTCAATCCTTCACAGATTTTCGATATACAGATAAAACGTCTGCACGAATATAAACGTCAGCTTTTGAATGCATTTTCTATTCTCTGGATATATTATGGCATCAAAGACGGTTCTATTACCAATTTCCCGCCTACTGCATTCATTTTCGGTGCAAAGTCCGCACCAGGCTACAGACGTGCAAAGGCAATAATCAAATATATTAATGAGATTGGAAGACTCGTTTCCGAGGACGAACAGACCAGAGATATTTTGAAAGTTGTTTTTGTACAGAATTATAATGTTTCCTATGCTGAAAAACTGGTTGCGGCGGCAGATGTTTCAGAGCAGATTTCTACCGCAGGCACGGAGGCAAGCGGTACGGGAAATATGAAGCTTATGCTGAACGGTGCTGTTACTCTTGGTACGTTTGACGGTGCGAATATTGAGATAGTACAGGAGGCTGGCGAGGAGAATAACTATATTTTCGGTGCAAAGGTCGAGGAACTTGAAGAAATCGTTCCCGAATATGACAGCCGCAGAAAGTTTGCATCTGAACCTAAAATCAAAAAAGTCGTATCCTCACTTATTGATGGCACTGTTTCCGACGGCGGAAGCGGAGATTTCCGTGAGCTTTATACTTCACTGCTTGACGGTGCAAGCTGGCATGAACCCGACCACTACTACCTTTTAGGCGATATCGAGGACTATGTCCGCAGAAAGCTTGAATGCCTTAGTGATTACCGGAACAACCGTCAGGAATTTGCAAGGAAACAGTGGCTGAATATGTGCTTTGCAGGAAAATTCAGTTCAGACAGAACCATTGCTGATTATGCGGAAAATATATGGAAAATAAATGCAGATAAATGACATTTTTAAGAATTTGTAAAAAAACACACATAAACCTTTCTTATTTTTGTCAGATTTTTGGAAAAAAATACTTGACATTTTGATAAAGATATGATATAATCATGTTTGTAAACAGTTTACTGTTTATAATATTTTGATATAGAGGGATTTAATTATGGGTTTATATGGTAACAAAAAATTTACTTTGAAAGTGGAGAAGGATTACACTCCTGAAGAAATGATTCAGATTCTTAGTGGTGTTACTTTATCTGCCGGTCAGCCACAGCTTATTAAATATGCATTAACTAACAGAATCGTTTTTCCTGCACTTGATAAATTCAATCAGGTTCAGATTATGAAAGTTGGAGTTAAGAAGTGGGTAGTTGTAAAGTCAGATGAAGCTTCTGTTAGTGCAGGAGTTACATCTTCAGTTCTCTTTAATGCTATCGGATATTTTTCAAGAATTCCGGCATTGTTTTCTGCAAATTCTAAAAAGGCTTCCAAGCTTGCAGAAGATACCTACAATGAAATAAAGGCTTTGAATTTATAATCAGTGAAATACCGCACAATTTGTGCGGTATTTTTGTTTTACGGATAATTTTACATATTTCGTTTCAGTGCAGCAATTTCGCTGTATTTCTTTTTTGTTGCAAGTCCGCCACGGATATGCCGTTCCTTTTTATTTACCTCCAGTATCTCCTTCACCTGTATGTATAGTGCAGGATTTTCTGTTTTCAGCCGTTCACTTACATCTTTGTGAACGGTGCTTTTGCTTATACCGAATTTTTTTGCCGTTGAACGAACTGTTGCTTTGTTTTCAACAATGTACTGCCCAAGCAATGCGGCACGGTTTTCGGGCTGTTTTTTCAAAATTATCCCCCCTTGCTTTTAGATTATATGCTGAAAAATCTGTAACAATGCAGAAAGCTGAAGCATATAATACATTGCATTACGGCGTACCGTATGCCGAAAAGCGGTGGAGAGTACATATATGTGTGGAATTGCAGGAGCAGTAAGCTTTGTTGAGGATATGCGTGATGATATGAAAATCTATGAGAAAATGCAGACGGCTCTCATTCGCCGTGGCCCTGACCAGAGAGGAATAGTGCTTTCCAAGGAGGCGGCACTTATCCATACCCGTCTTGCTGTTATAGACGTTGCAGGCGGCAGACAGCCTATGAGTTTCGGGAAGTTTACCATAGTCTATAACGGTGAATTATATAATACCGATGAATTACGCAGAGAACTTGAAAATGATTACGAATTTACCTCTCATTCGGATACGGAGGTAGTTCTGAAAAGCTATGTAAGATGGGGAGAGGACTGCGTAGAACACTTTAATGGAATTTTCGCATTTGCGGTTTACGACAGCGAAAAACACAAACTTTTTATTGCAAGGGATAGGATAGGTGTTAAACCGTTTTTCTATTATCTTGGCAGAAATAAGCTGATTTTTGCTTCGGAACTTTCATCACTTCTTGAACATCCCGAAATACCGCATGAAATTGACAGTAAAGGTGCGGCAGAACTGATATTGATGTCACCCGGCAGGACGGCAGGCTGCGGAATTATCAGAGGAGTTGAGGAACTGAAATCGGGCTGCTGCGGTGTCTACGATAAGGACGGACTTCGTCTTAGAGAGTACTGGCGGCTTAAAGCCTGTGAGCTTGACGGAACCTTTGAACAAACTGCCGAACACGTCAGGGAACTTGTACTGGATTCTGTACGCAGACAGCTTGTTTCAGATGTTCCGATATGTACGTTCCTTTCGGGAGGACTTCATTCAAGCCTTATTTCGTCAATTGCGGCGGCTGAAATGAAAAAAAGCGGAAAGGTTCTTGATACCTTTTCCGTTGACTATAAGGATAATGACAGATTCTTCAAGGCAAGCTTCTTTCAGCCGAACAGCGACGACGAATATATCAGGTGCATGACAGAATACCTCGGAACTAATCATCACCGCACTGTGATAGATACTTCCGAACTGGTTGACGCACTTGATGATGCTGTCGAGGCAAGGGGACTTCCGGGAATGGCTGATGTTGACGCTTCTATGCTGATTTTCTGCCGTGAGATAAAGAAACATGGTACAGTTGCGTTATCAGGAGAATGTGCCGATGAACTTTTCGGAGGTTATCCGTGGTACAGAGATAAGGATATCCGCATGACCGACGGTTTTCCGTGGGCACAAAGCACAGCTTACAGAAAACGTTTCCTTTGCAGTGAATATGCAGATAAGCTGGATGCTGAAGATTATGTTTACAGTGCATACCGCCGTACCGCTGACCATGCCATGAAACTGCCTTCTGACAGCGAGGTTGACAGCAGAATGAGAGAGATGACAGAGCTTAATTTTTATTGGTTCATGCAGAATCTTCTTGAACGAAAAGACCGTATGTCGATGTACAGCGGACTTGAAGTCCGTGTTCCGTTCTGTGATTACAGAATTGCAGAATATATGTATAATGTAAAGTGGGAATATAAGGACTATCAGGGACGTGAAAAAGGACTTCTCCGTGAGGCTATGAAGGATTGGCTTCCTGAAAAGGTATTGTGGAGAAAGAAAAGTCCTTACCCCAAAACACATAATCCTGCATTTCTTGAGGCTGTCACAGAAAAACTCAGGCGTATTCTTGAGGAAGGCAGTCCGCTGACAGAACTTGTGAAAGCTGATGAACTTGAAAAACTGCTTATGCATGGCGAAAACGTTCAGTGGTACGGACAGCTTATGAATCTGCCTCAGACAATAGCATATTTTATTCAGCTTGATTATTGGCTCAGACGTTTTAAAATTCAATTGGTATAAAAGTCATAAGACTGCATCGCATAATGGGCACCTCTAAAAACCCCTTCTGAGAAAAAGCATCTATGCACAGCATCTGCTGCGTCAAGCCCTCTCGTAGTGCGAAAGCACGCCTTCGATGGCTTTTCTTGCATCTACTGTACCTATCTGCTTTTTCTTACTCAA
>JAZQND010000053.1:0-2645 GCA_045627145.1 Ruminococcus sp.
GTTGGATAGGTTTACCTATCCAACTCTTTCTCCTCCTTTTCTTCCCTGAGTCTCTGCCTGCCTTCGGCATAGCCTGTCCTTGCCATAAGGAGCTTCATAAAGGACTCGTTCTTCGTCTGCTCAAGGTTCATTGTGTTGTCAGTCGCATCCACGACCCTGTCGATATTCGCTGACTTGCCTGTTATCATCTCGACAAAGAGCTTATCCACCAGTGCGTTCTCACAGTAGATATAGCTGATGTTACAGCACTCTGTCTGTCCGGCACGGCAGATACGGTCTTCGACCTGTGCCATGTTCGAGGGTGTCCAGTCGTAGTCACAGATAATCATATCGTGTGCCTTCGTGAGGGTGACACCTACGCCCCCGGCTATGATGTTCAGGGCACATACATGCTTCTTCCCCGACTGGAAATCATCAATCGCCTGCTGTTTAGCCTTATCGGACATACCGCCCCTTATGGTACAGCAGTCATCCTTGAACTTATCCTGAAGCGTGTCAAGGGTCTCATTGAAGTTCGATACGATTACAACGGAACGGTCTTCTGCGAGCATGGACTCTGCCATGTCGATTGCCACCCTGACCTTATCCTTCGAGAGTACACGCCTTGCAGACATTGCGGTTCCCATATAGGTATCGTAATCGGTATCGGGGTCTTCAAGCTTCTTCTCAAGCTTAAAGTATTCCTTCGACTTCGTTTCGGCAGGAATGAAGATTCTCTGCTTCGTAAGGTCAGGGAGGACATCCTTCTTCAAGCGTCTTATCATATGCTCCGAAAGGATGTCGTGGAGCTTCCCTTCGTTACTGCATCCATCGAACTTCCATCCGTAGCCGTCATTGTATCCGTCACAGAACTCCTTGCCGTAATTGAAGAACGCCCACTTGTTATCGAAGTCTATCTCCTTCACATCGAGAAGGTGCAGGATGTTGAAAAGGTCTTTGTTGCGGGTAGGTATCGGCGTTCCCGTGAGCATATAGCAGTAGTCTGCCTGCAAGCCCAGCTTCATTACCGCTTCAGCACGGTTCGAAGCAGGGAAGCCCATATTATCGACTGCCTTGCAGTTATGCATCTCGTCAATGAAGATGCAGTTGAAGTGCTCGTCAAGGAGCTCCGTGCAGTATTTCGAGGCTGTCTGATAGCCCGTGATAGTCCAGTCGCCTTTCCTGAACTTTGTTATGTCATCGTTTGAGTAGAGCATGGTGACCTCTGCCGAAGGGTTCACCATATGTATCTCCTTCCTCCAGTTAAGGCGTAAGGATTCCGGTACGATGACGAGCTTCGGCTCGTGTATCTGTTCGCCTACCATGACCGAGATGAAGGTCTTTCCTGCACCCATGTCATGTCCTATGAGTGCCCTTGAACAGTTGAGCAGTCTTGCGACATCCTCCTTCTGGAAGTCATAAGGGGTGAAGGGAAGGCTGTATTTATCATAATCGGGGGCATTGTAGGGATTTGCCTTTTCGAACTTACGCTTCGGGACTTCAAGCTGTTCGGGTGTGTATTCCCTGAGCTTCACATCCTCAAAGGAGAAGCCGTTCCCCTCAAGTATCTCCTTACAGTCCTCGAAGAGAGGGCGGGGGATGCGGGCATTCCATTTCCCGTTATCGTCCTTTATCCATCTCGTGCCGGAAGGCTTGTTGTCTGACATGAACTCTGACATTTCGGATACGAAGCCCTCGTAGGCTATGGTTATGCACATATCCCCTTCCTGCACGAGCCTTACCTTACGCTTCTCTGCCTCAAGCCTTGCCTTCTCCTCATCGGCTCTACGCTTTGCCTCTTCCTGTGCCTTCACCTCGTCCCCGTGCTTCTCAAGGAACAGGTCGAGGTTCTCGCACATATCGAGAAGGTCAGGGGAGGGTATGTAGCGGTACATCATGAGCTTTATGTATTCGGCAAGCTTATCGAAGCTGACCTTTGTATCGAATATGGTCTCGTAGGAAGAACCGTATCTTACCGTGAACTTCACATCGGGATAGTTCACCTTCTTGAACTCGTTCTCCTTCTGTGACCGTCCTTCGTGATGGACGGTGACCGTCCTGCCCGGATAGTCAACGGATACTATGTCAAGGAGTATGTCCTTCTCGGTACGGGGACGGTACCTTAAGTTGGCGTTCTTTATGAGCTCCCTGTACCTTTCGGCATCCTTTCCGACCTCTGCAAGATAATGCTCCCTTGTTTCGGCAAGGTCTTCGGCATAGCCCGAAAGCTGTGTGTTCCTGTAGTGGAGGAGATGCTCACAGATGGCATACTTCATAATGGGCGTGAGTGCCTGTTCGGGGATGTATGCCACATTGTACATAATCGTGTAGTCAGGGATGTTGTAGCCCATCTCGTCACGGTCAACGGGCTCGCCTAATGAGAGCATCCTGTCGTTCAGGCTGATAAGTTCTGTGGATGTGAGTATCATTTTATTCATTTCTCCTTTGCGTGGAAGCACATAGATGGTTTAATAAGCCTGTTCTGAAGGAAAGAACGGTATAGCAAGCTATATTTCCCGCATAAACAGGGCTACGGTTTTATACGCTTTCTTTTTTTATCCGGGGGAAGGAAAACAGAGGGGGTTTCTGTTTTCCATGCCATCCTTCCATCCCGTTCAGGGGGAAGGGTATGGAACATGGCTTGAATAAAAAACCGCCCCCTCGCC
>JAZQND010000054.1:0-5531 GCA_045627145.1 Ruminococcus sp.
ACAAGGATGATAAGGCATGGTATATGTTCCATCACGATAGCTGGGAAGACTATAAGACCATGCATTATGGAACAGACATCTCACAGGACGCTTATGAGTCCTTGGAGAATGTGAACAATATCGCAAAAGCACTGAATAAGGACATTTTTGACATCATCCCGCAGTACAGGGATGAAGAAGCAAGCCTCAACAATATCCTGACACGGTACGGCACCCAGATGGGCGGGATTATCGGATGCTCCGATGTCCTGTTCCATCCCGGCAGATATGAAAACGATTTACGGGTTCAGTACGATATCCATATCAGGATGAGCAGGACTTCTGAAGGCATCCATAAGGAAAATACGGACTTCGTAAGGAAGGCACATAGAACCGTTGCCTGCAATTACGGGGAACTGCTGAAGGCTTATGGGAAGTCATATGCAGAAGATGGATATGGAAACGAAGAACTTGATGTATGCCTTGACGATGAAAACCGTGACAGGCTCTATGAATATATCTGTGATAATTTCACCCTTGACGGCACTTCACAGATGCTTGTAAGGAATATCATAGATTATGTAGCCTGTCAGGGTGAGGATATGGATGCCACGACAGGCATGCTCATGGAACTCCTTGATGGCATAGGCTTCGAGGAAGAGGATTTCTATAGGGCGTTTGCACTGCAGAAGGAAGAGATGGAAAGGTGAAGGATATGGAAAACGGTAAGAAATCTTTTCCGGACATATTCGACAGGAATGTGTTCCATATGGAGAAGATAATGCAGGAAGTAAACTTAATGCGGAATGCTGAATGCGGAATGAGGAATTTTAGTTTGCTATTACAGCATTCCGAAAGATAAAGGAGAACAGTATGAAGGAATATTATTGCGTATCACAGTACGACAAGCACGCACATGAACACAGATGGGTATTCACGGAGGAACAGTATAAGGAATTATGTGAAAGGAACGGAGTGACTGCTGACGGAACCCTTTCGGGCATCTATAACGGTAATGACTGCAATGCGGTAGAAATGGCAGGCATATCATCCACCCTTAAGGGGATAATCCACGACTGGCTTCTCTCCACGGACTGCCTTGAGGTGGATGTATCTGACCCCAGTCCTAAAGACCTTGCCGAATACTACTGCACCATCGACACCGATTACGGCTGTGCAGGGGACTTCGTTACTGCACAGGAGCTCAAGTCCTTCAATAAGGATACCCACGACAGGAGGCTCGATAACCTCATAAACCTCGGACTCGGCAATTACCTCCATAGTGATAAGTGGGGTGATATGAGGTATTCAGAGATAATGGAGATAGCAGGGAATGATTTAAGGAGGGAACGCCTTATCGGAATCCTTGAAGGAAAGAGCCTTTATAGCGGTATGGACATCAGAAGCCTTACCCTTGATGGCTTTAAGGAAAAGGTTGACATAAAAGCCGAAGAAAATATCCCCGGCTATGATAACAGGCATGTGGGAAATGACATCTACGGCATAACGATGAAGGAATTCCTTGAAAGGGTATATGACAGCAATTATTCCCACGATGAAGAACCCTTCTATGCCTACGAAACGGATTTAGGAGACGGGCTTACAGCCGTGCATTTCGATACGAAGCATGATGAAGGGGAATTCTATGCAGGGCTTTTCCCTGACAATCTCGTACTCATAAGGGATGGAGACGGATGGGGTTATAATTATTTCAGGTTCCTTAATTCCGAAAACACGGACACCAAGGATATCCATTCGGTACTTAAATATGATGTCAATCCCGACACCTTTGACCGTGATGGTCATATAGCGGACGGTCATATATATTACGACTGCGAGGTAACGATAACCTTCACGGTCAACGGAGTGAAGGTAAAAGAATATACGGGTGATAACTTATGTGAGAACATTGAAAGCTTTTGCAACTGCTGTGATGAGGTTGTCTATGAAGGATGTGCTGAATATGAGTATGGCTGTGTACCCGAAGACCTCGAAGAGAACAAAGACGATTACGAAAAATGATGGCTGAAAAAGAGGAGGATATCGAAAGATAATCCCCCTGTCGCTTCACAGAACGGTCAGAAATGCCCCTTAAGCCTTTCAGACGATTAAACTGTCGTCTGTCGGATTTAAGGGGCTTATTTTCGATTCTGTGCGTTTATGGGCTATTTCTCATAGCCGGTTCTGAAAGGAATGCTCCTGTTGAGGAATCCATCCTCGTAGAAGTCCCAGAACTTATCCTCGATATAATGGTTGAAATATGAGCCTGCAGGATTATCAGCGGGGTAATCCTTATCATATCTGCCGATGTCAAATATGGGGATGCCGTAGTCCTCTGCTATCCTTAATGCCTGTCCCGTACCGCCCCTTCCGCTTCCGTCCGGGGTGTAGCATACGATGAAGTCACAGGGTTCCTTTCCGTCCCTTCCGAGCACCTGACACCCGTTCCTTTCAATGAGCTTCTTCGCACCCTGCGTAAGATGCTCATACCCCGGATGGTATTTCCTCGCAAGCCCTATGAAGAACTCCCTGTCCTTATTCTCCGTTATGATTTCCTTTGAAGCCGAACCGTTGAAGTTCTTCCACGGAAGGTATATCTCCTTCCTGCCGTGAGCTTCGTTACAGCCTTCCTCGAATGCCATATCCGCACCGTCCGCATGCCCTGAACGGAGCGTGAAGCCGTATCCGGCAAGCGTTCCTGCGATGGACTTCACGAGGGGGATGTACTTTAAAGGGAACCTCCTGCTCCCTATCCCTGCATAGACCATATCTATTTCTCCTTTTCTTCTTCTGTTTCCTCGTAATGGCAATAGCAGATTCTGGTTCTGTCAAGAAGGGACATTTTCATGCGGTACTCCTCTTCCGTCCTTCTTTTCATGTCACTGACGGTATCCTTCACGAACCTTTCACAGGCTTCCCTGTCGAAGCTGTAATAGACCGAAAGGTTATCGGTCACCTTTATCACCCTGTCGAGAGGTATGTCTGCAATATAATTATCAGAGGTATGTCTGCTTGTCCACAGGGAAACATCGACCTTCATATCCCTTTCGCCCGTTACGGGATAGGCAGTGCATGAAAAGTCGGCTTTTCCCTCTTCACAGTCCATATATACGCATCCTGCATAAAGGGTATCATTCTTCATCATCCCCATTCTCCTTTGCTCTTTCGTTATTAACATACTTTTCAAGCCGGGAAAGAAATGTTCCCTGACTGAAAGCACGGGTTACTATGCCCTTATCACTACCGTTCCCTTTCGTCGTGGTCTATCTCATTCCCTGCACTGTCGTACCAGTCCTTCCATACAGGGATGTCCGTAAAGCCCTCATCGTGCCAGAACTTCACCTTTGAAGGAAGGCAGTCACTGTAGCAGAGCCTGATACTGCGTCCGCTTCCCTGCCTTTCCATCTGTATCTCGCCCATAGCATGGAACACATCCTTCCCTGTGTACTCAAAGACCTCTGTCACGGGGTCTTTCCCTTTTTCCGTGGTGGTTCCGTAGATGAGGTAATGCTTTTCTTCCTTCGAAGGAAAATATTTATTCTGCCAAGGCTGAACCCTGTTACCTTTTACGGTAAGCTCATTTTCGGGCTTTCCGGAACATTCCGCAAAGCTTACGGCATGGATTTCTTCCATACTGCGGAAGAACATTTCCCCGATGGTATGGAAGATGTCGCCATTCCTACAGCTATAGAGCGTGTGTGCGTCATTCCCGCCCATAATGCTGAAATGGGTGACATTTATCAGATATCCTTTTTCCATAGCCTTCTCCTTTATATTTCTCTCTGATTGTCTCTCTCGGAGCTTTCAAAATCAGGGCATATACTGTCAGGCTTTGTCACCTTGCCCTTATATCTGCACATCGGGTTCCCGTTGAGCATAAGGAAACCCATACAGTCTGAACAGGTATCCCCGGAGGGCTTCTTCTTCGGAGCTTCCTCATTAAATTTTTCTACAAACCTTCCTGTCTCATCAGTCATAAGTTTTCTCCTTTCGTGTTCCTGACTGTATTATAGCATTTTTCTGCTCTTTTGTATACCGTTAACTTCGGGAATTTTACGGAAAATCCTTTTATTTACGGATATTTAATCGCTTATATTTAACCATATTTATATGAAAGCAGGGTTAACTATATACAGATATCCGTTTTAGTGATATACTGTAATTAAAGGGCAATTAAGAATTCAGAATTCAGAATTAAGAATTATGAATGTTAAGTCTGACTTCGTGATAGGGGCAACTGAAAGGAAGGTAAAAGGGTATGGCACATTACAGGGAAACCCCGTGCCTGTACTACATCTGTAAGGGTGAGTGCACGAAGGGACGGGACGCAGAGCATGGGAACTACTGCCAGAAATGCGATAAGTATTTTCCGAGGGTAAAGGAAAGACACATCAATAAAAAGAAAAAATACAATGCGGAGTTCGGAATGCGAAATGCGGAATTTTAGCATACTGCATTACCGTATTCCGAGGAAGGGAGTACTGATATGAAGACATGGAAGGAAGTACATGGGGTTCTGACACCGGGCGGTGACCCGTGCTACAGATGCCCGGGATGCGGATATGAGCATGTATACGGGATAGAAAGCGGAAGACGGCTTGAGAGCTGTCCCGACTGCGGGACGAAGCTCCGCTATCCGTATGACGAACATGGGAAGGGGGACGATGATGAGGATTAAGATACCCGATTCACATTATTCATTCGAGACAGATAAGTACGGGAAGATAACGGTCTACCGCTACAATGAGGATGTGACCGATTCCCTTAAGGGAATGCTTACGATGAACTTCGTAAGGGATTTGGTATACGCCTATGAAGACCTCATAAAGGAAAAGGCAGAGGCAAAGGCAGAAGAACCGAAGGAAAAAGAAAGAGCCGATGCCGATGCTATGTCCTCACATCCTATTTCAAAGAAACAGAGAGAGATGATTGAAAGGCTTGAGCACTGCTTCCATGTGGAGTTCTACGGGAACAATGCAAAGGAAGCCTCTGATTTCATCGGGAAGTACTACGACAGATGGAAGAAAGGGGATTACGGTACCTCACGGGGGTATTCGTCCTATGAGCCTGAATGGGAGAGGTAAAAGGAAAAAAGAATATTATGATAAGGAAAGGAGAACATATGAAAGCGATAAACATTGAATGGGACATCGACATGGATGAGGTTTATGAAAAGCTCGATGGTATGACATCCGAAAAGGCATCGGAGGTACTGGGTATCCCCCTTAATACCTACTGCAACATGACCACTTCGGAAAAGCACGACTATGCCTATGATACATTCTATCATAATCTTGGCATGCTCTATGACTTCATGGGGCTTCCCGAGGAAGTGGAACTCCCCGATGAAGTCGCAAGAGAAGGAATGGAAGGCATTACCGAATGGCTTTCTGATACATACGGCTTCTATGCCTACGTCTTCTGCATTGAGACCTACGGCATCATTGAAAATGAGAACCTTGACAGGGACACCCTTGAACAGATGGTAATAGATGCCATCGAATGGACTGTCGAGGTAGGCAATGGACAGCTCACGGAAGACCTCCTGAATG
>JAZQND010000055.1:0-19413 GCA_045627145.1 Ruminococcus sp.
AGCATCTGCTGCGTCAAGCCCTCTCGTAGTGCGAAAGCACGCCTTCGATGGCTTTTCTTGCATCTACTGTACCTATCTGCTTTTTCTTACTCAAAACGGGTTTTTAGAGGTGCCCTTATGAAAACTGGTTCTAAACATTTGCTTCACAAAAATCTGTTGCCTAAAATACACAAAAATTGCAGAGGATGTCTTACACGGCATCCCCTGCAATTTGAGGAACGCCCTGCAAAGAGGACGTTCCTGAAATATTTATTTTATTTGCTGTATTCTCTTACGCTTGCGGAAACGAGTACATATCCGTAAGGCGGAACATAAACTGTATCGTCTTCATATTTACCGCAAACAGGAGAAAAATCGGTATAAGTCTTGATAAATGAGCTGAGATTTTCAAGCTTTATTTCCTTATCGCTTCTGTTTATGAAAACGAGGCATTCTCTGTCACAGCTAAAGCCTGTTCGACAGAAGATAATGAGGTCATCGTTTTCAACTTTTTTAGGATTCATGAAGTATATTTTGCCGTCCTTCATGTTTGGAACGGACTTTCTTACACGGCTGAGTTCAGAAACGTAGTCGATAAGCTCTTTATCCTCATTGCCCCAAGGGAAGCAGCGGCGGTTGAAAGGATCTTTGTAGCCTTGCAGACCAGCCTCATCGCCGTAATATATACTTGGAACGCCGGGAAGGAAGAATTGCAGAGCCATAGCGGTTTTCAGGAGATTTTTGCCATTGGTGTACTGTTCGGGAGTGAGCCATTTTTCAGCCATCCACTCTTTGCACTTATCGTCGCAGTCGTCGCCGCCGAGACGGTTTATTGCACGTTCTATATCGTGGGTTGAAACGAAGTTCATAAGAACGTCAACAGTAGGCTTGGGGTAATTTTCTGTGATAACCATAATTGAGTTGATGAAATCCATTGAAGTTCCGCCCTTGGCGTAGTTGATAATAGCGTCACGGAAAGGATAGTTCATAACCGAATCAAGCTGGTCACCGAGGAGGTAGCGTCTTCTGATACCGTAGCTTTCCTTATTGGAAGCATCTTCCCAGACTTCGCCTATCACGATTTTATCGCTGCCGAAATTCTTTACTGATTTTCTGAGGTTATTGAGGAACTGGTCAGGGAGTTCATCGGCAACATCAAGGCGGTAGCCTGCCGCACCGAGTTCAAGCCAGTGGTGGAGAACGCCTTCTTCGCCGCATATAAACTTGGTATAGCTCTCGTTGTTTTCGCAGACATTCGGGAGAGTGTCTATGCCCCACCATGCTTCGTAGTTGTTGGGGTATTCGGTGAAGGTATACCAGTCATAGTAAGGGCTTTCCTTAGACTGATATGCACCCTGATTCGGGTATCTTCCGAACTTGTTGAAGTAGATACTGTCAGCACCCGTATGAGAGAAAACGCCGTCGAGGATTATAGAAATGCCGTGTTTTTCGGCTTCCGAGCAGAGTTCTGCAAATTCCTCCTCTGTACCGAGGAGAGGATCGGGTTTCATATAGTCTGCGGTATTATAGCGGTGGTTTTCATGTGATTCAAAGATAGGGTTGAGGTAAACGCAGGTAACGCCGAGGTCTTCCAGATACTGAAGTTTGGATTTTATACCTGCGAAATCGCCGCCGAAGTAATCGTTGTTCCAGACATGACCGTTTGCATCGGGCTTATAGTAAGGAGTACCGCCCCAGTCGTCACGGATAATGCGTCCTTCTGGGATATTTTCGTGAATATTTCCGCTTTTGCAGAAACGGTCAGGGAATATCTGATACATAACGCCGCCCTTGAGGAAATCAGGAGTCTGATATTCCTTCTGATAGACAGTAAGCTGGAAAAGTTCGCCTTCATCAACAGCACCTTCGTGGAGATTGACTTTTTTGATGAAGTAACGTCTGCCGTTGTGGGTATATGAGAAATAGTAGTAGTGAACATCGCTGTATCTTGCGTAATATTCGGCAGAATAAGCGAAGCAGTCGTCCTCCTCTGTTACCTCGTTCATACTGATGAAACGTTCTTTGAAGCCTGTTCTGAAAAGAACGATAACGGGAGAATAGTCGGGACGGATATTTTTATTGAGCCTGATTGTAAAGCGGACGGTTTCAAATTGTCTTACAGCTCCGAAAATAGATTTGTAATTTAAATTCCATGCATCATAAATTGTACTCATACTGTTCTCTCCATTCTTTAATGTTGTGGGTGATTTGTCAGGCGAAAGAAAACGGACGCTTTAATGTTTATCCTTTCGGCTTCCGCACACTGTCACGGACAGCGGCGGAATGATTGGATAATATTGCTCCTCCAATTAAATCATGAATTTTTCTGCTCGTCCTGACGAAGAAATTCTGTGTCAGCGAAGCTGACCGACAGACCGGTATGTCTGCGGTTTTCTTCCTTGACTTTCTCCGTCATTACTTTGCACTGATTATTCACGATTTAATTGGTGGAGCAATATGTCAAAACGTCCTTTTAAGATTTATCCGGATTTATCTGAGATACCAGATATTATCTGCATATTCAGTAACGGCACGGTCTGCTGAGAATATACCTGCACCTGCGATATTATTAAGTGACATCTTAGCCCATTTCAATCTGTCATTGTAGCAGTCGGTAATATATTTCTGAGCATTTCTGTAGCTGTCGAAGTCTGCAAGAACCATATAAGGATCACGGTCTTTGAGTGAATTTGCAACATCGTTGAAAGTACAGCCGTTAATACCGTGATACATACGTTCAATGGCTTCGTGGATAGCACCGTTATTGTTATAGTAGTCACCGGGATTATATCCTCTTGCCTTGAGTTCGTTTACCTCCGGTGTGGTCATGCCGAAGATGATGATGTTATCGTCGCCGGCAGCTTCTTTGATCTCGATATTTGCACCGTCGAGAGTACCGAGTGTAACAGCACCGTTGAGCATGAGCTTCATACAGCCTGTACCGGAAGCTTCAGTACCTGCGAGTGATATCTGCTCTGAGACTTCTGATGCAGGCATGAGCATTTCAGAAAGTGTAACGCAGTAATTTTCGAGGAAAACAACTGAGAGCTTCTGGCTTATCTTCGGATTCTTTCTTATCTCCTCCGATATAGCCCATATCATCTTGATAATCTGCTTTGCGAGGTAATAGCCCGGAGCAGCCTTAGCGGCGAAGATATAGGTTTTCGGAGTAAACGGAGCATCGGGATTATTCTGGAGGTAAGCGTAATCTGCGAGTATATTCATAACGTTGAGGTGTTGTCTTTTGTATTCGTGGAGACGTTTTACCTGAACATCGAAGATACTTTCTGTATTGAGGATAATGCCGTTTTCGTTTTTGACATATTTTGCGAAATTTTCTTTATTTTGTTTTTTGACATCATTGAGCTTCTGAAGGACTTCCTCATCGTCCTCGAAGTATTTGAGTTTAGCGAGTTCGGAACCGTCTTTGATGAATTTGCTTCCTATAGTTTCGCTGAGGAAGTTTGTAAGCTCCGGATTTGACTGATAGAGCCATCTTCTGTAGGCGATACCGTTTGTAACGTTTTTGAATTTCTTAGGAGTAAAGTCGTATTCGTCGTGGAAAACAGATTGTTTGATAATTTCCGAATGAAGTTTTGAAACGCCGTTTATGCTGTGGGAAGCTGCAACGCAGAGGGTAGCCATGTGAATCTGGTTATCCTTAATGATGGACATTCTTGTGGTTTTAGCACTGTCTCCGCCGTTTTTCTCCATGAGCTGCTGACAGTAGCGGTTGTTTATCTCGACGATGATTGAGAAAATTCTCGGAATAACTGTTCTTACGAGGTTAACGTCCCATTTTTCGAGAGCTTCCGCCATAACAGTGTGGTTAGTATAGGCGAAGGTTTTGGTAACGATATTCCAAGCCTTATCCCAGCCGTAGCCGCAGTCATCGAGAAGGATTCTCATAAGTTCGGGTATAGCGAGGGTAGGATGGGTGTCGTTGATATGGATAGCCACCTTTTCAGCAAAGTTATCGAGAGTGCCGTAAACATTCATGTGGGTGTTTACGATATCGCCGATAGAAGCGGCACAGAGGAAATACTGCTGACGGAGACGGAGACTCTTTCCTTCGAGGTGGTTATCGTTAGGATAGAGAATTTTGGAAATTGCGTTTGCGATAGAGTTCTGAGCGAGAGCCATATCGTATTTTCCCTGATTGAACATCTCCATATTGAAGCTTGGAGCTTTTGCAGACCAGAGACGGAGAACAGAAACACCATCTGAGCCATAGCCTGAAACGTAGAGGTCGTAAGGAATGGCAACTACCTTATTATAATTTATATAGGAGATATGGTGGTAGTGGTCGTCCCAGTATTCCTGAAGGTCGCCTTCAAAGCGGACATCAATTGCAAGTTCAGGCTTTGGAACGAGCCATACTGAGCCGCCGGGGAGCCAGTTATCCGGGAGTTCTGTCTGCCAGCCGTCCTCAAGCTTCTGCTGGAAGATACCGTATTCATAGCAGATAGAGTGGCCCATAGCCGGGAAGCCTGTAGTAGCAAGAGCGTCGAGGTAGCAGGCTGCAAGACGGCCAAGACCGCCGTTTCCGAGACCTGCATCCGGTTCATGTTCGTAGATAAGGTCGAGGTTAATGTCGTAGGTTTTGAGGAAATTACTTACATCGTCAGCAAGTTCGAGATTGTAGAGAGAGGTCTTGAGAGAACGTCCCATGAGGAACTCCATAGAGAGGTAATAGATTTGTTTGCCTCCTACAGAGTGAGTATGGTTGACGAAACTCTGTCTTTTAGCACCTAAAATTTCAACGATGATTGAAGAAAGTACACGATATACTTGCTGGTCCGAGGCTTCCTCGGGAGAAACGCCATAGAGTGACTGAAGTTTTTTCGGAAATTCTTCTTTAACAATGTTAATAAGAGGGTTGGTCTTTTTATACGCCATATCTGTTCTCCATTCTGTCGCAAAGGCGACGATATTACAATTTGTAGAAAAATACTTAGGATTTACATATTTTCAAAGGTTCTGACGAGTATTTTTGTTTACAAATGGTATATTTAAATTATACCCTATTTGTATGAAATTTTCAATTGTATATTTCAACAAATATTTGCCCATGAAATATACATATTGCAAGAAAACACCTTATAATACATTTCTTATAGAAAAACGGACAAAATTTCATCGGTATATTCACCCATATTGACTTTGGTTTGAATGGATAAATTGTGAAATATAAACGAATTTTACATTTTTCTTGCATTTTGCATATTTTTGAATCAAAAAATTGCAAAAAGTATTTGAAATTTCTGATAAACTGTGATATAATATATCCGTGAGATTTTTTTTAAGGTCAGTGAGCGTTGTGACCGTTACATTATATAAAGTTTAAACAGAACAAAAGAAAAGGTGATTTTATGGAAAAGAAAAAGCATTTTTCATTATTGAAATTTTTAATAATCCTGATATGTTTTATCGTAATTGCTTTCTCAGCCGGTGTGAATGTGCTGTTTGCAGGCGGAAAAACACCGATAATCCTTGATAATTATATTTATATAGTTAAAGAAGCAGATAATATGGGCGGTTTGCTTGAAACAGGTTCGGCTCTTATTTCGCCAAGTGCAAAGAATCTTTCCATTGCCAAGGGCGATATAGTTATCTGTCATCCGGCAGAAAATCCTGATACACTGAAAATCCTCAGCGTTTTCCAGATAGATATAGATGATGAGGGTGTTTCACGCTTCACTACCGCTGATGCTTCAAATGTTCCGAGTGAACAGACCATAACCAAAGAAAATATAGCCGCTGTCTGCACAGGTCATACAGTAAGCCTTGAATTAGGTCAGCTTATTACCTTCGCAATGAGCATAAAGGGTATCGTCGCTCTCCTTATTATACCCTGTGTCATCCTGATAATATTCCTTATTGCAAAAATATTTTCTGCCAAGGACGATGACGAAGTTCCCGAAGATAATTACGATTTCTATGAGTATGACGGCGATAAAAACAGAAAAAATGCAGCTTCAAGAGCTTCTCACGAAAAGAAGCCTTCTGCTCCTCTTTTTGAACCTTCACACGAAATTCAGCCAAGTGACGACCTCGAACGCAAGAAGATGTCTATAGCCGAGAATTTCAGCCAGAAAAAGGTCAATCCAAATTCTCCTTACCAGAAGGAAAGAGAACGTACAATGCAGTTCAAGGCACAGATGGTTGCAAAACAGGAACCGCCTGTTAATCCTTCTGCTGCTCCGACAGCCGATACTTTGAGAGATGAAATACTCAATAAGCCCGAAAAACAGAATACAGGTTCATTCGGTGCTATAAGACCGCTTGATAAGCCGCCGGTTGAAAAAGCTCCCGAAAAGCCTGTTGTACAGTCAAGAAAGAGCAGCACACCTGATATTTCGGATATCATCAGCAAGAGCGAGGCAAACGCCAAAAAGAAAGCCGCTGATATGTCTGTTGACGAGCTTCTCAAAATCATTGAGGACGAAAAGAAAAGACTTTGATATTAAGCAGACCGTTCAGGCGGTCTGCTTTTTCCATGGGAATCAATTTTATGGCAGCACCGCACCGTAATTGAATCCCGTGGCATTTTTCTGTAAATCATTGACAAAAATATTTATTTCATATATAATAGTATGCAGTGCATAAATCATCAAATATGCTTGTAAAGACAGGCTCTTAAACAGAAAGGTAAGTTAAATGAAAAAAGAAAAAAATTCACTCGTTCGCAGGATTCTCGCTTTTTCACTTATTATGGGTGCGGTTATGTTTCTGCTCATGCTCTTTTCTTCTTTGAGACAGGCTAACAACAGCTACATTGAAATTGATCCTGATACTTTGGAACTTGTTCAGAATGACTCTCCCAAAAAAGGCGATAAAATTGCAATTATTGATACAACTCTCGGAGAATTCAGAGTGCTGCTCTATCCGCAGTACAGCCCGAATGCTGTGAAGAATTTCGTTGAACTTGCCGAAAGCGGCTATTATAACGGCACTTACGTCTTTAATTCCGAAAGCGGTGCATATTCCGCCGCAGGTTCTCCGAATAAGGACGGTACCTGCAATGACACTTCACATGAACTTGTTGAACGTGAACTTAATCAGAATCTCTGGCCTTTCAAGGGGGCGGTCTGTGCCTTGAATACCACAATTGACCGTGGAATGAAAGAACGTTTGCTGGGCGGAGGTACTTACTATAACGGAAGCCGCTTTGCAATAGTCAATACAATTGAATTTACTGATGAAATGAAAGAGGAGATACGTTCAATTTCAGAAAATCAGGAGCTTGCGGAAATGTTTATCGAAAAAGGAGGAGTTCCTAATTTTTCACAGCAGATGACAGTAATAGGTCAGACCTATCAGGGAATTGACGTTGTGGAAAAACTTTCCAATCTTGAAGTTGAAGAAACAGATGCATATAAGATACCAAAAGAGGATATTATGATAATCTCTGTAAAAATTGACGAATATTCAGACGACGATGCAGATTAAAAGCTACACAGCACAAAAATCGTGTGAAAGAAAATTTTCAGGTTTATGACATACAAAGTCATCAAACGTGCTTTGTACGGTATTGTCTAAACCCTTTATTGTTATACTTTGAAAAATCATTATTTGCTGATATAACGGCATTATTAAGTAAATGTAACAGAAAGCATAAAAATATTTTTCCCTTTATTACAAAAATGTGCGGAAACTATTTACAAATCACAATTTTTGATGTATAATATATATGCGGACTATGTTGATGTGTGAAATTTCATTTTATTCATCAATATTTATGATATAAAAGTCTATACTATTAGTGAGCTGAAGCTCACTGTATTTTTGAATACGAGAACTTGTCTTATTGAAAATGACAAATTCTTGATTAGAGGTGTCTACCTATGTTTAAAAAAACTTTGGCATTTATTATATGTATGGCGGCTGTTGCAGGCTGCTTCTCTTCCTGTGGGAATGATGCCAAAAACACAGCCGATAATAACAGCGGTGAATCAGGAACTGCTTCATCAGCAAGTGAAGCTTCAATTGTTCAGATAGCAAATTTTACCGAGCCTGAAATAGGTGATACAATAATCACCATGAAGGTTAAGGACTACGGCGAGATAAAATTCAGGGTTTTCCCGGAATACGCTGAAAAAGGTGTCGAGAATTTTGTTGAGCTTGCTAAACAAGGTTACTACGACGGTCTTACCTTCCACCGTGTAATCAGTGATTTTATGATTCAGGGCGGCGATCCCCTCGGTACAGGTCTGGGCGGTGAATCAGTCTGGGGCGGTGAATTCGACGGAGGTACAGATCCACACCTCATTCATGCTGTAGGTGCTGTTGCATACGCTAACAGCGGTTCTACAGCTACTGACGGTTCACAGTTTTTTATCGTTTCGGGTTCTATTATGTCGACCGACGATATAAATTACTATAAACAGCAAGGCATTGCCATTTCTCCTCATCAGGAGGAAATATATTCTTCAATAGGCGGTGCACCGTGGCTTGACGGAGGTTATACTGTTTTCGGTCAGGTTATAGACGGTCTTGATATCGTTAATAAGATCCAGCACGTTGAAACAAGCAGTGCAGATAAGCCCGTTGAGGACGTTATCATTGAATCCGTGACCGTCGGCGAGTATAACGGCGAGAAAATAAACTGGTTTCTCAGAGATTATGTGAATAAGCCGGAAGTTCAGGAAAACGTTGAGCCTGCAAACTTCACAGAACCGAAAAATGAAGAAATAGTCGTAAGTATGAAAATAGAAAATTACGATACTCCCGTTAAGATAAAGCTTTTCCCGGAATATGCATCAAAGGGCGTTGAAAATTTTGTTGAGCTTATTAAACAGGGCTATTACGACGGCCTTACCTTCCACCGTGTTATCAAAGACTTTATGATTCAGGGCGGAGATCCTCTCGGTACAGGCGCGGGCGGCGAATCAGTCTGGGGCGGAAAGTTTGAGGGCGGTACAGATCCTCACCTTCTCCATGCGGCAGGTGCTGTTTCTTATGCAAATACGGGTGCTACTTCAACAAACGGTTCACAGTTCTTTATCGTAACCGGCGAGGTGTATTCGGATGATGAAATCGCAGAGCTTGAAAAAAATGGCTATGTGCTTTCTGATTATCAGAAAGAAATTTATACTGATGTTGGCGGTACACCGTGGCTTGACGGAGATTATACGGTTTTCGGTCAGGTTTTTGAAGGACTCGACGTTGTGTTCGATATTCAGAACGTGGCTACAGGTGAAACAAATAAGCCGATTAAAGATGTAATTATAGAGTCTATGACGGTTGAACAGTACAGCGGTGAGCCTGTACGTTTCAAAATAACAGATTATAATAATACTCCTGAAACGGAAGAAAATTCCGAAAGTTCAGAAGAAACTGAAGAAACTGAGGCTTCTTCCGAAGAAAGTGCTGAATAATGCACAGTCTGAAAAGACGTTGATTTGTGCCGCATTTGTGCGGAGAACAAAAGAAAGATATCAGGAACAGATACAGAAACGAGTTCCTGAAGTTATAAGGAGAGAAATCATTTGGATAAATTTGTTATTAAAGGCGGTCGCCGCCTTGAAGGTGAAGTAAACATCAGTGGGGCTAAAAATGCAGCAGTAGCTATTCTTCCGGCAGTTATCCTTTCGGATGAACCGTGTATTATTGAAAATGTTCCGTCTATCAGCGATGTTACTATAAGTCTCCGCATCCTTACCGAAATGGGTGCAGAGGTAACAAACATAGGTCACGATACCTACAGAATAGATCCTACAAAAATCGATAATTTCTGTGTTCCTTATGAAACAGCACGAAAAATGCGTGCTTCCTATTATTTCCTTGGTGCTTTGCTCGGTAAATTCAATAAGGCAAGAGTATCTATGCCCGGAGGCTGTCCACTCGGTGACAGACCTATTGACCAGCACCTCAAGGCTTTCTGTGCATTGGGTGCAAAGTATACGCTCAGTCAGGGCATGATCGACCTCACTGCCGAACATTTAAGCGGTAACCAGATTTTCTTTGACGTTGTAACCGTTGGTGCAACTATGAACGCAATGCTTGCCGCTGTAAAAGCTGACGGTCTTACTGTTATCGAAAATGCCGCCAAAGAGCCGCATATCGTTGACCTTGCCAATTTCCTCAATTCTATGGGTGCAAATATCATGGGTGCAGGTACTGACGTTATCAAGATAAGAGGCGTTGAAAAACTCCACGGTACAACCTATTCGGTTATCCCCGACCAGATAGAGGCAGGTACTTTTATGGTTGCTGTTGCCGCTACAAAAGGCGATGTTCTTATCAAAAATGTTATCCCGAAACACCTTGAATCCATAACCAAAAAGCTCGAAAAAATCGGCGTTAACATAGAACAGTTCGACGATTCCATAAGAGTATGGGTTGACGGTCCGCTGGTAAAAACCAACGTTAAAACTGCTCCTCATCCCGGTTTCCCCACAGATATGCAGTCACAGATCGCAACTCTCCTCACTCTTGCAGAGGGTACAAGCATTATAACTGAAAATATCTGGGAACAGCGTTTCCGCTATGTTGACGAACTCAGAAGAATGGGTGCGGATATAACAGTAAACGGAAAAGTTGCTCTTATTGAGGGTACGGGTAAGCTTATGGGAGCTCCTGTAAAAGCCTGCGACCTCAGAGCCGGTGCAGCACTTATTATTGCAGGTCTTGCTGCAAGCGGAATAACCGAAATCGAGGATATCTTCCATATCGAAAGAGGTTATGACTGTATGGAGGGTAAACTTCGTGCATTGGGTGCTGATATAGAGAAGGTAAGCTTCCCGGATAAGGCTGTTTCAAAGTCTGATGACGGAAAAGCCGCTTCATAAAAAGAGATATGAGTCACTTCTGATTTTCAGAGGTGACTTTTTTCTGCTTTTAGCCTGTTTTTTACGAAATCAATTTTTAAGACAACACCGCACAATCTTTGTGCGGTGTTGCCTAAAATTCTCTCATTGTATGGAAGCAAACACGGAGTGTTTTGCGAAGCAGAGTTAAAAGCCGACAAGGGGTGAGAGAAAAAGGGATGAGGGAAAAGAGAGTCCGGAGAGGAAAACCGATCGGGAAAAGGAGAGAGGGGAATGTCGGATTTTGTGCCGGTTTGTATATTTACCCTCTCTCCTTTGCCCAAGAGGTTGTCCTCTTTGGTAATCACTGCGGAGAGCCTCCGCCCAAAATAGCAAAGGGACAACCTACAGGAGGGGGAGAACGTAACAAACCGCAGTAAAAGTCGGCATTTCTCCCCCTCCTATAGGTTTTCCCTCTGCACACTCTTTCCCTTGACCTTCCCCTTATTGCCGACTTTTGCTTTTTGTGTAATTCTTTAATCTTCTCTGCTCATCTTAATATTTTCTACATTGCCAAGTAACGTTGTGTGCTATTAAAATTTTTACGGACTTATGTCAGTGAGCGAAAGCAGACTTGAGTCCTCGCAGAGAGTAAGCGAGTTTACGAGCGTAGCGTGAGTGGCGGCGGAGGCTCTCCGCCGTGGGTGGTGGCGTAAGCTCTCAGCCGCTTTTTTTTTCCATGTATTGACATTTGAAACCAGATGTTGTAAAATAGAATAGAATTATAAATTTGAAACGAGGTTGCATATTATGCTGAAAAACAATGAAAAAGTAATGGATAAGATAGTTGACCTTTGTAAATCCAAGGGCTTCGTTTACCCCGGCTCTGAAATTTATGGCGGTCTTGCTAATACATGGGACTACGGCCCTCTTGGTGTTGAACTGAAAAATAATATCAAGAAAGCATGGCTAAAAAAATTCGTTCAGGAAAATAAGTATAACGTAGGTCTTGATTCCGCTATTCTTATGAATCCGCAGACATGGGTTGCTTCAGGTCATATCGGCGGCTTCTCAGATCCTCTTATGGACTGTAAGGAATGTAAGACACGTCACCGTGCTGACAATCTTATTGAGGATTTCGACGGTACAAGCGTTGCAGGCTGGACTAATGAGCAGATGATGAACTACATCAACGAAAAGAATATTGTCTGCCCTAACTGCGGAAAGAAAAACTTCACTGATATTCGTCAGTTCAACCTTATGTTCAAGACTTTTCAGGGCGTTACCGAGGACAGTAACTCAGAACTTTATCTCCGTCCTGAAACTGCTCAGGGTATCTTCGTAAACTTTGCAAATATCCAGAGAACAACCCGTAAAAAGGTGCCTTTTGGTGTTGCACAGGTAGGTAAGTCATTCCGTAACGAGATAACTCCTGGTAAGTTTATTTTCCGTGTTCGTGAGTTTGAACAGATGGAACTTGAATTTTTCTGCAAGCCTGGTACAGACCTTGAATGGTTCGGCTACTGGAGAAGCTTCTGCAAAAACTTCCTTCTCTCTCTTGGTCTTAAAGAGGAGAATCTCCGTCTGCGTGACCATTCACCTGAAGAACTCTGCTTCTATTCAAAGGCTACTACAGACTTTGAATATCTTTTCCCATTCGGCTGGGGCGAACTCTGGGGCGTGGCTGACAGAACAGACTACGACCTCACACAGCATATCAATACAAGCGGCAAGTCACTTGAATATTTCGATCCTGAAACAAACGAAAAGTATATTCCTTACGTTATCGAGCCATCTCTCGGCGTAGAAAGACTTTTCCTCTCTATCGTAACAGAGGCTTACGACGAAGAAGAACTTGTTTCAACCGATAAGAACGGCAATGAAAAGAAGGAAGTTCGTACAGTTATGCACTTCCATCCAGCAATTGCACCATATAAGGCTGCTGTTCTTCCGCTTGTAAAGAAGCTTACTCCAAAGGCTGAAGAAGTTTACGAAATGCTTTCCAAGAAGTTTATGGTAGACTTCGATGAAACAGGTACAATAGGCAAGAGATACCGCCGTCAGGACGAAATAGGAACTCCTTTCTGCATCACTTATGATTTCGATACTCTCGAAAAGGACAACTGCGTAACAGTCCGCAACCGTGATACAATGGAACAGGAAAGAGTTGCTATTGATGATCTCGTAGCTTACCTTGAATCAAAAATGGAATTCTGATTTGACTGATGACCTGGATTTCCCGTTAAAGCGGGAGGTTCAGGTCTGTTTTGTTATGGTACAGCCTGTGTAGTAGTGGTTCAGGATATCACGCCATGTTTTGCCCTCTGCCGCCATTGAATTTGCACCGTACTGACTCATTCCGACTCCGTGACCATAGCCTTTTGTGGTGATTATCGCTTCTTCGCCCTCATATCTCACCTCAAAGCATGAAGAACGCAGTGAAAGGGCATTTCGGACTTCTGCTCCTGTAACGGTCATATTCCCAACGTCCGCTTTAAGAACTGTTCCCGAATCGGAGGTTTCCCTTACATTCAGCCACGCAGGAAGATTTTCATTGAGCTGAACTCCATCAAATGCAGTTTCGAGCTTGTTTTGCAGAACCTCACGGCTGAATCGTACCTCGTCCTGATATTTCGGTGCATTCAGGTCATAGTTGCTGTCCACGGGAACAAGATATTCAACTGCTGTTCCCCATACATTTTCCGCACTTTCCGTAACTCCTGCCGACATGGAATGAAAAGCCGAAATTATAGGCTGGTCATTGCAGGTGATAATGTAATCCATGACCTCGTCCGCCGCTTCACTGATACGGCGGTAATTTTTATCAAAATCAGTTCCGAAAAACTGTTTTGCCTGTTCTTTGGTATAGTAGCCCTGATACTGCGAAACATCGGTTGAAAAGTCTGCACCGCAAAGTTCGGGCGTGGGTGATTGTCTTTCATGCATACGCTGACGCTCTGCATAGGTATGTGCGGCAACAGCCTGTGCCTTGAGTGCTTCCGAATGGAATACCGCAGGCATTTCCGCACAGACAGCCCCTATAACGTATTCTCTGACAGGAACTTCCATCACCTCGCCTGTTGAGATCTCAAGCACCTTATACGGAGTATCCGAAATTGTTTCACTGACTATTTCGTTATCGGCGGCAGGGCTTTTTTCTGAAGGGATATTGCTTTTCTTGCCGGTAAGAAGCATGGGAACGGCAGGAAAAACAGATACTGCCGCAGTAAGCAGTAAGGCGGCTGTAATAAATTTTTTCATATCAAATCTTCCTTTTCTTGTCTTATATTTTGCGTTTCACATATTACTCTCACTTTTATCACATTCTGCACTGAATTGTCACCTTCTGTACACGTTTATCCGCTGAAATTCATTGACACACAGCGAAATATGGTGTATAATTAAAAATGAATATGTTCAAGGAGTGTGGTAATTAATGCCATCATTTATTTCAGGTTCTAATATTACAGATTTATGCAGCGATTTAGTAAAAAATACTGCTGTAGATCCAAAACTGTATGAAAAATATCAGGTAAAGCGTGGCTTGAGAAACTCAGACGGTACAGGCGTTATCGCAGGTATAACCAATATCTGCAACGTTCACGGATATCTGCTCAACGAGGGCGAAATGGAGCCTATTCCCGGTCAGCTTATCTATCGTGGATACAGTATAAATGACCTCGTGGGAAATGTTGAAGCCGAAAATCGCTACGGCTATGAGGAAACTGTTTTCCTTCTGCTTTTCGGTCATCTGCCAAATGAAAAGGAACTTCTCAATTTCAATACATATATCTCACTCAAAAGAGACCTTCCAAACGGATTCGTTGAGGATATGATACTCAAAGCACCGTCCAATAATATCATGAATAAGCTTGCACGTTCCGTTCTTGCCCTCTATTCCTACGATGATGAGTGTGAAAACAAGGGCATAGAAAGCGAAATGCGTACCGCTATAAGTCTTATCGCAAAGCTTCCTGTTATCATGGCTAATGCCTATCAGGTTAAAAGACGTGTTTTCGATAACCAGAGCATGATAATGCACCCCATAAACTATGATGAGAATACTGCACAGTGCATTCTCTCGCTCCTCCGTCCTGACAGACAGTATACCGAGGACGAGGCTCAGATGCTTGACCGTCTGCTCATGCTTCAGGCTGAACACGGCGGCGGAAATAACTCTACCTTTACCTGCCGTGTGCTTACTTCATCGGGTACAGATCCATATTCTGCCTATTCCTCTGCTATCTGTGCACTTAAAGGTCCACGCCACGGCGGTGCAAATATACAGGTCATCAATATGCTTGATAACTTCAAAGCCAATATCAAAAACTGGGAAGATGAGGGCGAAGTTGCCGATTATATGCGTAAAACCCTCAATAAGGAAACAAACGACCATTCAGGTCTTATTTACGGCATGGGACACGCAGTTTATACCATTTCCGATCCGAGAGCAGTTATTCTCAAGAAAAAAGCCTTTGAACTCGCAAAAGGCAGAGAAATTGAAGCAGAATTCCGCCTTCTTGATACCATTGAACGCCTTACTCCTGAAATCTTCAAGGAAGTAAAGGGAAGTGCAAAGACCATGTGTGCAAATGTTGATATGTATTCAGGTCTTGTTTACCGTATGCTCGGCATTCCTGACGAACTCTTTACTCCTCTCTTTGCCGTTGCAAGAATGGGCGGCTGGGCTGCTCACCGTATGGAGGAAATTCTTACGGGAAGCCGTATTATCCGTCCTGCATACAAAACTATCGCCAAAGAGCATGAATATATAAAACTCTCTGACAGAACCTGATTTTTCGGGAAAGTCTGATATGTTAACAGAATGAATAAATTGAAATTATTCCTTCCGCTGACAGCTTTTGCGGTGATGACAGGCTGTACTTTCGGTGCAAGTATTGATACGCTTATGTCACCGCCTAAACTCAGCGTAGAACAGGAACAGATATACAATACCCTGACAAATGCCGTGGGTACTTCAATAAGGCTGAAATATCCGAAATCAGGCTCTTACCTTTCAGCTTTCATTGTTGAGGATATAGACGGCGACGGCGGCAATGAGGCTGTGGTTTTCTATGAGAAAAACGGTCTTACTGTTGAGGAAAATACTCTCCGAATAAATATTCTTGATAAAGATAACGGTAAATGGAGGTCTGTATGTGATACCCCCGCCGACGGCTCGGAGATAGAAAAGGTAATGATATCACGCTTAGGCTCAAGCGACCGTGTAAACCTTATTATCGGCAGCAGTCTTATAAACCGTTCCGAAAAAAGCGTTTCCATGTATAACTACAGCGACGGCTATATTGAAAGTTCATTTAATTCACCATACTCCTTCTTTGATGTTACTGACCTTGATGGTGACAACGAAAATGAATTTCTTCTTCTGAAAGGTGCTTCCGTAAACTCGCCTGCCGTTGCAAAAGCTTTTAAATTCACCGGCGACGGTAAAATACATCCCTATTCACAGACATTAAGCGGAAGCTTTACCGAATTTGACAACATAAGCTACGGTAAACTCGGAAACGGTGCAACCGGTCTTTACATAGATGCCGTTTCGGGGGCAGGTCATATTCAGTCTGATGTAATTTACATGAACGAAAAGGGAATCCATACGGTCTTTGCAAGTGCCGATGAATCAGGACAGACCATTCGTCCGTCCGGCTGTACTTCATTTGACGTTGACGGCGACGGTCTGCCGGAGATACCTGTGCAGTCAATTTTCCACGGCTATGAGAAGGTATCGGAAAGCGAACAGCTTAAAGTTACCGACTGGTTCTTTATAAACGAAGATAACAAGCTTGAAAAGAAGTATTCTTCATATTTCAGTGTGACCGACGGCTATATCTTCATTTTTCCGGATAAATGGCGTGATAAGATAACGGTAAAGCGTGATTCCGTAAACGACGAAATGGTTTTCTGTGAATATTCCGAGGGAAAAGCCGGACGTGAGCTTCTTAGGATATACTGTGCTTCCGATACAGCCTCCCGTGAGGACAGAATCGCCAACGGCTATATGCTCCTCCACTCACAGGGAGAATCTTCATATCTTGCCTATATTGCAAAAACCCCCGATAGCATCAATGACGGACTTTCGGTTTCGCCGGGTGAGGTCGCTGTCGGATTCAAATATAAGGAATAAAGGGATTTCCGCAGAAAATCATGCGGTATTGCCTAAAAGGAGTGAAAAAAATGAAACGTATACTTATCTGCGAGGACGAGGATACTATCCGTGAATTTGTGGTGATAAACCTCAAACGTGCCGGATATGACGTTGTTGACGTTAACTGCGGAGAAGCCGCCCTCAAAACTTTTGAGGCTGAACACGGCAATTTCGATATCGTTCTCCTTGACATAATGATGCCCGGTATCGACGGATTTGCTGTCTGCAAGAAAATCCGTGAAAAAAGCTCCACTATCGGTATTATAATGCTTACAGCAAGAACTCAGGAAATGGATAAGGTAAGCGGACTTATGATAGGTGCTGATGACTATATCACCAAGCCCTTCTCACCTTCCGAGCTGACCGCCCGTGTTGACGCAATATACAGGAGAGTCTGCATGAGCTTCATAAAAAATGAACAGCAGTCGGTGATTGAAAGCGGCCCGTTTGTTCTTAACCTCAAAAGCCGTACAGTTACAAAGAACGGCGAACCTATTGAGCTTACACAGGTTGAATATCAGATAATGGAGTTTTTCATGAACAACAAAAACACCGCCCTCGACCGTGCAAGTATTCTGAACCATATCTGGGGCGAAAGCTATTACGGCGATGATAAGATAGTTGATGTCAATATCCGCCGTATCAGAATGAAAATAGAAGAAGAACCTTCTGCCCCGAAATATATCATTACTATCTGGGGCTACGGATATAAATGGAATGATACGCAGTAATGGCTAAGAAAAGTATTACAAAACGCTGGATAGTCAATAATCTCGGTGTAGTTGTGCTGGCACTTATCGTTATAAGCATGGCTATAGTTTATGCAATACAGAATTATTTTTACAGTTCTGCAAGGCAGTATCTTGTTTCAAAGCTGAATGCTGTAACAAGCGTGCTTAGTATCCATTCACAGGACAGCTCTGCCAACTTTGCGGCGGAAATGCGTACCATGCTTGAAACCTTCAACGAAAAGGACAAAATAGAGCTTATGGCTATAAATGCCCGTGGCAGAGTCGTTCTTACATCTTCAGGCTTTTCTCCGGATGAGGACGATATCATGCCCGATTACGTTGAAGCAATGGAAAAGGGCGAGGGTTCATATATAGGCAAACTCCACGGCGGCGAAAAGATACTTGCTGTTTCTGTTCCGATATCATCGCTGAACAACGAATACAGTTCTGTCCGCATGGTAACCTCACTCACGGAGATAGACAATTCCATAAAAACCTATACAGCGGCAGTTGCTGTTGTGTGTGCGACGATAATTCTTATTATAGTGGCTATAGGTCTTTATTTTGCAGGCTCTATCGTTAAGCCGATACGTCAGATAAGTGCAATTGCAAGAAAATATGCTATGGGCGATTTTTCCGTTCATATCGAAAATAACAGCGATGACGAAATAGGCGACCTCTGTACTGCCATAAACCACATGGCTGATGAGCTTTCAACTGCCGAAGCTATGAAAAATGAGTTTATCTCGTCGGTTTCACATGAACTCCGAACTCCGCTTACCGCAATCAAGGGTTGGGCTGAAACCCTTATGCTTGACGGCGGCAACAGTCCTGATACCATGAATAAGGGCGTTAAGGTAATAGTAACGGAAACGGAGCGACTTCAGCAGATGGTTGAGGAACTTCTTGACTTCTCCCGTATGCAGAACGGTCACTTTACCTTGCAGAGTGCAACTATGGACATTCTTGCCGAACTTGGTGACGCAGTTCTTATCTACAGCGAAAAGGCAAAGCGTGAAACAAAGGAAATTATCTATGACGAACCTGAAATGCTGCCTTTTGTTTTCGGAGATAAAAACCGCATACGTCAGGTATTCATAAATGTTATCGACAACGCCGTAAAGTATTCTTCGGCGGGCGACAGAGTTACCATAAAAGCTTATGAATCAGGCGAAAACGTGGTAGTATCTGTCAGGGATACGGGTGTTGGAATAAAGCAGTCAGACCTTGCAAAGGTCAAGACAAAATTCTATAAAGCAAATCATACAAGGAGAGGTTCGGGAATCGGTCTTGCAGTTGCTGACGAAATTATAAGTATGCACGGCGGAAGCCTCTCAATAGACAGTGAAGGAGAAGGTCTTGGCACGACAGTTACCATCTCGCTTCCTGCACAGGAAAAAAATTAACAGGTGAAATTATGAGCAGTAAAAATCCACAGACTAACGAAAAATTCAAATCAAAAATAGGCGGACAGGCTCTTATCGAGGGCATTATGATGCTCGGCCCGACTACGGGTGCTATGGCTTGCCGACTTCCCGACGGTACTATTGACCTCGAAACATGGGAAGAAAATAACGGAAAAAATGCTCCGTGGTATAGAAAAGTTCCGCTTGTGAGAGGCTGTACAAACTTTGTTATGTCTCTTGCAAAGGGATATAAATACATGATGAAATCAGCCGATAAACAGCTTACCGATGAGGAAAAAGAAGCAATGCAGTCAAAGGAGAAAGCAAAATCGGGCGAAGGTGCAGCTTCCGATAAAAAGGAAGGAAGCGGATATGAAATATTC
>JAZQND010000056.1:0-22509 GCA_045627145.1 Ruminococcus sp.
CGATCTTAGCTGCTGCAATATCAACAGTAGCGTGATCGTAACCCTTGATCTTGAATCTGATTTTTTCGTTGACTGCCATTGTTTTCGCCTCCTTGAAGATTTTAATGGGGACGCAAACTGGGAATATCACACGCAACCGTGTGTTTCATGCCGTATCCTATAAAAAAACTCGAAAAATCGTATTGATTTTTTCGAGTGATAAGGCATTTAAGCACAAAAAGAGCATAGTTCACGCATACGCAAGCTGCATGAAGAACTACCACAAACTGTGTCCAATATCCCAATCGCCCGATTCATAACGGACATACTCCACGGAAATTACCTGACAAACCGTCAGCAACCTTCCGCTTCCTCGCATATCTATTGCAGTCAGTGCAGTATCGACCGCACTCAACGTAGTAAATTATACCACAATATACCGTATAAATCAAGTGATTGGGGTAAAATACATTTGTAAATTTTTAATGAACAAATTAAAATATAAAATTATCATCAGTTGCCGAATATATGCTGCAATACCGTCAGCACTGTTTCTCCGACACTGTTTGAATCAACAACTTCTATCGCCTTGTCCGGACGATTGGTTATTATATTGTCAACCCCCAGAGCTATCATCTTCTTCATTTCCGCTGAACGGTCAACTGTCCAGACAAATACCTTTTTTCCGCTGTGATGAGCATAGTTTATTACGCTCTGATTCACAAAAAGATAGTTTATGCTTATCGCATCTATATACTTCATCTGTGAATAAACAGTTGAAGGTGCGATATGTGCTATCAGGGCTGTCTTGATTTTAGGATCAAGCTCCTTGACCTTTTTTAATGCCTGATAAGAAAACGACGTTACATAACATGATGATTTCAGGTCATATTCCTCTATCATCTCCACTACCTTCTCTGCCGTTGCTGTAACATTTCCGTGACTCTTTATTTCAATATTCAGCAGTACCTGTCCACGCACAAGTTCAAGAACCTCTGAAAATTTCGGTATTTTCACATAGTCAAAGCTTCCGTCGTCCCTGAACCAGCTTCCTGCCGAAAGCTGCTGAAGTTCGTTATAGGTCATACTGCTGAGAACGCCCTTTCCGTCTGTGGTTCGTTCTATGGTGTCATCGTGAAATACTACAAGCTCACCGTCTTTCGTAAGCTGAACATCAAGCTCAATGTAGTCTGCACCGCTTTCAAGTGCGGCTTCAAATGCAGGCATCGTATTTTCAGGTGCTACCTTCGGCCAGCCTCTGTGGGCACTTATCTGAACCCTTGTAAAAATACCGGTATTCAAACTTATATTGCCTTTATAGATACCTTTCAGATATGAGAAATTCACCCCAAATCCTATTAATGCCAACGCTGCTATTATCAAGCCGTTTTTCAGTTTTCCGGATCTATCATTGTTTCTGTCCGGCAGTATAAATTCTTCTGTTTCACCGGCATCATTGAAAAATCGTTCTGTCAGCCAGCACATTATCGCAGGCGTTGAGAAAAATACAGCTATTGCAAGGAACACTTTCCATGCATATTTCAATACCTTCAGAGCCGTTCTGAATGCCGCAGTCGGTCTATTGAAGCCCTTTACAATATAAACTATAATAAAGCTTGCACCGAATGTAAGAACTGCTATTGCTGCTATTATCAGCACACTTGAACAGAACATTGAAAATATCATTTTTATCTTATGCTTTCCGACAAGCTTTTTGCTTCGTTTTACACATTCATGAAAATCATACTTTGTAAGCACAAGATAGTGTATGCTGTAGCATGAACCAATTATCAGTATAATGAAAAGGAGCTGTATCAGTATGAACGCCGCAACAGCCGCCGCACTGCTCACAGAATGGAAAATCGTCCGTAAAATAGGCATAAGAGGTGCCATGAACACACCTGACGACATGGTGAACTGTGCAAGTGCAATGCACATCATAAATGCCAAAAAATCAAGTATTCCCATTCCACGGAATGCTTTTATAAATGCGTTTACGCCTGTTTTAAGCATACCGAAAACGCCTGTTTTCTCATTTTTTATAAAGCACGAAAAACATCCGGCAAGTGCTGATATTTCTACAAACGAAAACAGTGCCGAACAAAACAGTATCAATATAAAAACTACTATAGTAAGCGGATTTTTAAGGAAAAAAATCACATTTTCATCTGAAAGATAGGTAATTCCGGACATTTTCATAGTCCATTTAAGAATAAATGCCAGAATCGGAGCACCTATCGCAAGCATGATAAGCTTAAAAAGGAGTTCAAAAACAATAAAATACGGCATTGCCCTGAAAAAAATTTTTACGGATTTTAAAATATTCCTCATTATTCCCTCCACTTCCAAATATCATCATGGAATAATTATACAATGCCCCATTGTAATTGTCAACATAATTGCTAAGGCAACACCGCACAAATATTGTGCGACAGAAACGCAGTCAGATTTTTCGTCAGAGTGCATAAAAACGACGCAGGAATACTGTCGTATTGCAAGGAGTTTTTGTGTGCTATGACGGAAAATATGCAAGTTTATGGCGTACAAAACCGTCAAGTGTGCTTTGTGCGGTGTTGCCCTAACCAACAATTCCTGAACGCTCTATTCCTTCCGTGAAATGCTTCTGCATAAATACATACATCAGCAGAAGCGGTGCTATTGATATCAGACAGCCTGCCTCTTTCCAGACTATCGCTTCCCTCGGAGATATATTTACCGTTGCATCATTAAAAAGCCGCATTTTCAGTTCGTTATCAAGATTTGTAAGCATGAGTGCGACTGTTTTCGTATTGATGAAAAATGTCGTGCTTACATAGTAATCGTTCCAGTACCATACCACCGAAAACAGAAATACCGTCAGAAACGCCGAAGCCGCATTAGGTATCATTACTCTTAAAAACGTCATGAACGGCCCACAGCCGTCGATATATGCCGCATCTTCAAGTTCCCTCGGAAGTCCCCTGAAAAACTGCCTGAAAATCAGTATCATAAGTCCGGAACGTATTCCGTTTCCCGTTACCGCAGGCAGATACATCGTAAGCTTGCTGTCTATAAGATTAACCGTAAAAAGTCCCTTTATTCCAAAGTGACTGAATTCACTGTAAAGCGGAAGCGAGATTACCTGCGTCGGAACAAGTATCATCATGATAACAATTCCGAAAAGCAGTTTTTTTCCTTTAAATTTGAAACGTGCAAAGCCGTAGCCCGTAACGGCACACGACATTACCTGAACCAATGAACAGCCTATATTAAGTACGAGCGTATTTTTCAGCGTGTTCCATATATCCATGGCTTCAATTGTTTCACGGATAACGTCAAGTGTAAAATGCCTCGGTATCCACATTACCGTCGGATCATTCATGTCTGCCCTCTCACGGAATGCACAGCTTACCATGTATATAAGCGGATACATTATTACAAATCCAAGCCCGAAAAGTATGACAAACCTGAAAAATGCCCATACCCTTTCGGAAAGTCTTTTTGATGAGGACTTTCTTTTTTCTGTCATAACAAGCCCTCCCTATTCGTTTTCATAGTAAACAAGCTTTTTCGCCGCAAATACAACTATGCCTATTGCCGCAAGCACTATTGCAAAATATATCCACGCCATCGCTGCCGCCTCACCAAATGCCCACTGGCTTTTCATGTCAAGTATGCGGTTCATTACCTGATTCATCGGACTTGTGAAGGAATCTATCACTGTATATATGAAATTCGCAAGTATGAACGGTGTGACGTATGGAAAAGTTATTTTCCAGAAATATTCCCATGCCGTTGCCCCCTCAACCTCTGCGGCTTCTCTTGCAGAAGACGGTATATTCTGAAGTGCGGCAAGAAAGAGGATTATCTGTATGCCCGAATTCCATACAATTCCGAAGATATTATCGGCAATAGCTGATATCAGACCGTTCATTCTGTCGCTTAAACCGTATATTCCCAGAAATTCCATAAGTTCGCCTACGAGGTCTGTAGAAAACATGGTCGAGAACTGCTTTGCACCAACACTGCCTGTAGTATTCATATCGCCGCTGATTATCTTGAAAACAGGACCTGTTGCAATTATCACAGGCAGAAAAAATACTGCTCTTGCCAAAGCCCTGCCCTTGAATTTCTGATTCAGCACTACAGCTATAAAAAGCGAAAATATAAGGATAAGCGGTGTTTTCCAGAGAGTTTCAAGCAGAGTTTCCTCAAGATATTCCGTGTAATATTGGTCAGTGTAAAGCACATAGAAGTAGTTCTTTATACCTGAAAAGGTCAGGTTTATTCTGTCGGGCTCTATCGAAACACTGCAAAACGAATAGCGAAGTGACTGTATCAGCGGTATCAGAAAGAATAACACAGTTCCGACAAGCCACAGCGATATGAAGCCGTAGCCGTAAAGTGACTTTCTCTTTTCGTATGGCATTTTTCCCGAAGCTTTCTTTTTCTCCATCAGAACGTGAATCCTCCTTCCTCGGCATATTTATCAAGCTCAATAAGCTTTCCGTTATGAATAATTGTATTTTCCCCGAAATTCACCTTTATCTCCGAACCGTTTGCATAGACCGCAGATGCTGTCTGTCCGTCGTCGGATACGCTGTATTTCTCAATAAAGCTTCCGCTTACGTCTTTAAGTACAGGTTCAAGAAGTCTGTATTCTGCGGTGGCTGTATCAGTCCAGCGTTCATAGTTGGCATAGAAAAGCGTATCAAATTCGGTATCTTTCAGTTCAGCAGCTTCCTCATAAATAAAGTCAAAGTTTAGCGAAGTACCTGTTAATGCCGCCATAAGGAGCAGTTTTTCCGGTTCGGCACTTCCGTTTACGGCAGATACCGAACACGGTATCACTCCATGCATGACAAGCTGATAAAACGGTATATCCTCATCAAAAATATCAAAGCGTCCCGACGACATCGGAACATTCATTATATGACTGACATAGGGCAGCAAATAGGCATTTGCATTATCCGCAAGCACTCCGTTTTCCAGAGCCGAATCAAGTTTTTCCAAGCCTTCCTTCAATATCTCCGCAGTTTTTCCACGGGAGATATTTTTCTTGCCGTAATCGCCGTAAAGTGACGTTGAAAGCCCCGAAATGCCTATGCCTTCAATACCGCTTTCCGAGAAGCTGCGGACTGTATCACTGAACATTCCGCTGAAAAATTCCGGTGAAAGAAGCGACATATTCTTTCTGAAACCGTCAGGAACACCGTATGCCCTGTCGTAACTCACCACCCTTGCGTATGCACCCGAAATCCTTACAGCAGTATCGGAAAACGAATTACAGCCGTTTCCGGAATAAAAGTCACGGTTATCCGATATCGGATAAAATTCATCTCCGCCATCCGCAATATACTTCCGCAGACCTTCAAAACCACTGTTTCCGCCAAGCTTTCCGGAAGGTTCGGCATCGCTGTCGGTTTTGCATTCAATGCCGTTATCAGTCCAGTTTCTGTAGGTAACGACCATACTGTCAACTCCGCCGTCACGAAGCTTTGTCAGTATCTTTTCAGCCTCATCAAAAGCAGTCAGCGAATTTTTCATGGTGAATGGTATCCCAAGCACCGATTCTTTTTTCAGCGTTCCGCCGTAAAATCCTGTATAAAGCGGTGCATAGCCGTTTTCAGCCTTTATTCCGACATTTTCCTCCTCAAGAAGATACTGCCTGTAGCGTTCTGCAATATCATTGTAGTCGGCACCCTTTTTCATTATCGGATAATAGCGTACCTCTATATCATCAGACTTGATATCTCCGCTTTCAAACATGGTAAAACGTTCGTTGCTGCTGCCCGACATATAATAATCGTCGGTATCCCTTAAAATAAAGGCAAAATTGCAGAGATTACGGCTGCTTCCCGATTGTCCCGACGTTTTTACCGAAATATAGGCATTTGTATCGCCGCCCGAAGCAACCGCAAGCATAGCACCTTCGTCCTTGACTATTCCGTAAACAGGAAAATATATCTGTTTTTGCGAAGCACCCTTCGTGGCAGGAACGGCTGTAATATCATTGCCGTATATACGCTGACGGTAGCTGTTACGCTGTGTTGCCTTTTTGGTGTTGAACCTTATTATCGCACCGCTTCCGTCAGGCACAACAAAATAGCCGTTTTCTGAGGTATCCGCCGAACCGAATGCCCCAAGAAGCGTAATTTCAGTTGCTTTGTTTTCAGAATTGCTTTCCCTGATATCACTTACTTTCAGCCTTGCCGTTATGTGGTCATTTTCAAGCGTATACTCCACAGGCAGTTCAAATCCTGCGGACTGATAGCTGTAGACCGCCCTTATTCCGTCTTTTATGTCGCTAACACTTATTTCACAGTCATCTGTTGCTGAACGCAGATAATTGTTATTGTTACGCTTTTCAGGAATGCCGTATCTAAGCACGCATGAAGAACGCAGTTCATCAGAGATAAGCGGTGAAGCAATACTGTCCCTTGATGCACCAAGAGGCGATGACCACCATACATATCCCGTTTTCTTATCCTCGATGCCGAAATTTCCGAATCTGTCATCAACTATCATGCGGAAATATTCGTTTTCCGCACCGTACCTGAATACCCCGATAACCTGTTTCAGGTCTGCGGAAGTCCATGCAAAGCTGTTGCCGTCTGTTTCTGAAAATATGCGTCTGCCGCCGTCTGTTTTCTTATAACTGAACGTTTTCAGGACTTTGCTGTGCTTTTTATCGGTAAGACTTAGTGTTTTTCCGTCTTTTGACCTGTAAACGCAGGCATCGTCTATCGTTGACACAACCTCCATGACATTTATCGGTTTCAGAGTTTCCTCCTCCGCTTTAAGGAGATATCGTCCGGATTCACTGACGTAAAGCAGTCCGCCATCATACTTGTTCTTGGTTTTGAAAGTCGCAGATGCTTTGCCGCTTCTGCTTTCAATTATTGTGAGGTCACCAAGTTTTTTCAGTTCTCCTATATCGTCTGCAAGCTTTTGCTGTTCAGCGGAATAATCAGACTTCTTCTTAGGTTTGCCGCCGTTTTTCTCCCAGAGTTTGTCATCAAAATCCTTTTCAAGAAGGTAAACGTCATATCCATCAGCACTTCCTGTTTTTTTCAGGTGTTTTTTTACAAGTTCACCGCTTACACTGATTTTTTCTTCGGTTTCCTTTGCTTTTGCGGTACTTTTTTCACTTTCGGCTTCTGATGAAGATTCACTTTCATCTGCACTGTCCACAGCATAAACACTTCCCGATGCCGCCATTACCGAAAAGGCAAGCAGACACATTAACGCACTTTTCCATATTTTTTTCATAGTACCACCGCCGTTCACCCAACTTTGATACGATAGGAAACTTCAGTAAAGACAGCGGAAATAAACGTCCATATCTGCTGAATAAGCGACATAAAAAGTATAAGAAGTATCAGCATGATGACCATAGCCGCAATAGTCAGCAGAACTGCCGCCACTGTTTTTCCGAATGAATAGCGGTGAACCGCCTTAACTGCCGAAAACAGCAGAATAACAGTCCAGCCAACACCTATTATTTTTATTACTTCCATGAAAACCATTTCGTCACTGATAAGGAAATGCGAAAGTATTACTCTAAGGTAAAGCTGAACGATATACGGCACAAGTGCATAGGCACTGTAAATACAGATATTCCGCATAGTCCCCTCACCGTCAAGCAGAGTACAGACAGCCCAGTTCCCGATAGTCCACACCGCAAAAAGCACTACACTGCGAACCAGAAATGGTACAATATTGAAAAGTTTTTTGTCACTCATATAAAACTGAAGTCCAAAAAGTCTGCTGTAGGCGGTTTCGGCAAAGAAAAGCAGTCCGACTATACAGAATGCGGCTTTAAGTGAACCCGATTTTTTCCAGCGCATATCATCAAAGCCTTCAATAGGGTGAGTAACTGCGTGTTTCAGCCACTGTGCCTCTGAAAAGTCCATCATTTGCCTTTCGCCTCCTTACGTTTGCTTTTTTTATGCTTCTTTACAAAAAATACAGCCGCCGACACCGAAATTACAGCTCCGATAAGCAGATATCCGCCGTATTCCATGAGAAATTCACGTCGCCAGCCTTCAAATGCCTTATCGTAGATTTTTCTGTTTTCGGCAAGCTTTGCGTATTTCATAGCACCTTTATAATCGCCCTTACGCAAAAGTGCAGATGCTATTCCGACATGAGCGAAATGATAGTTTCCGTCACGTTTCAGCACCTCATACCACGGTTCAAGTGCTTCCTCGTAGAAGCCTTCATTATATAGTCTGACAGCCTCATGAACGGTTTTTCCAAATGAAGTTTCGCCGAAAACGGTTATTGTGTCTTTTGAGGAATCCAGAACATAAAGCTTATCATCAAGTGATTCAATAGCCGAAACCTGTTCAAAGCCTCCAAGCTGCTGTGCGGAAGTTCCTGCAATAAAAAGCAGATTGCATTCCTTATCATACTGAAAAATACGTCCTGCCGTAAAATCAAGGCAATTTATATCGCCGTTTCCGGATATATCAATATCAACTATCGCAGACGACATTACCTTATTCTGCGATGTATCGTACATGGGCTTATAATCGCCGAAAGTCGCTTCAATTCCCGAAAAGATGTTCTGACCTGCCGCATTCAGTTTCTTGACTGTATCCGCAGACTGTGTTGATGACGAAGTACAGGTAAAGATAAAATCCCCGTCCGTGTCAAAATTGGTTATACCCGTAGGTACGCTTCTTTTGCGGCGTGCTTTCTTTTCATCAGACATGAAAATGCCTCTGAAATAGTTCCTTACCGTTTCGGCAGTTGCTTCAACACGGTTCGCACCGTAGAATCCCATAAATTCGCAGTCTGCCGAAAACATAGCCGCACCTGTTGTTATATTTCCGAGAACAGCATATATGTTTCCGCCCTTATCTGCAATAACTTTCTGCGGAAGAAAGGTCTTTTTGCTGTCATATATCTCTGATTCAGGCTTTGTTATCTCAGCTTCAACATTACCTTCAAGGTCTGATATCAGTATTCTTGCGTTGTCGGTGTCTGCGATGTAGATAAGTCCGCTTTTCTCTGAAACATAAACTCCCGAAGGATTTTTAAGCTTCGTTTCCGAACCGTCAGACATGATAAAGCTTTCGTAAACTCCGATACTCTCCTCAAGCTGACTGTCTGTGGCTATGATACGGTTGTTTCCGCTGTCTGCGATATAGAATGTACCGCTTTCAGAACAGAAAATATCGCTTGGAGAATTGAATGCTCCAACGCCCAGTTCTGTGCCTGAAACAGTCCTTTCAGCAGTGTATCCTGCCTGTGAGGGAACAGCTTCTCCCCAGCGGTCATAGTTATAGACATCATACGGCTCGTCTGCATTTCCATACATCGGCATCAGACACCCGACTGCCGAAAACAGCGAAATTACCGCCGCAGAAAGTCTTTTCAAGTTCTTGTTCATGGTTTCAGTCCTTTATTCCCGAATACGCCATAGTTTCAATGACCTGACGCTGTGCAAGCATGAATATTATTACAGGCGGAAGAAGCATGAAAACTGCCGCCGCCATTGCTGTTCCTGCCTTTGCCATACCGGAAGCCGCCGCCTGTGTTACGACTGTCGGCAGTGTCTTGTACTGCTCCTTGAATACGAATGTTCCTGACTGTATGTTCCATGCTCCCTGAAAAGCAAAGATAATAAGCGTCATGAGTGCAGGCTTCTGATTTGGTATGACTATCTGCCAGCATATCCTGAAAAGTCCTGCACCGTCAACCTTTGCCGCCTCTATCATGGAATCAGGAATCTGACTTATTGACTGTCTCATCAGAAACAGTGCCATCGGAGAAGCTATGGCAGGCAGGATAAGTGCGGCAGGGCTGTCTATCAGATGCAGTTTTGCCATAACGATATACTGCATGATGTATATTACATTGCTCTGATACAAAAGTGATACAACTATCAAACTGTTGAGCATTCTGCTTCCGGGAAATTTGCACTTTGCAAGCACAAATGCCGCCATAGATGCTGATATACACTGCAAAACCGTTACCGAAACCGTTACAAAAATACTGTTGAATACATATCTCGAAAACGGAACTCTGTTGCTGTGAAGGTCACGAAACATATCCGAAAAGTTATTCAGCGTAGGTCTTAGCGTATAAAGCTTCGGAGGAAATACAAAAAGTTCCTCAACAGGCTTGACCGACATAACAATGGTCAGATATATGGGCAGAAGCATAAAAAGTCCAAGAATTAGGAGTATTACAAATATTACTACAGTTCCGCCGTGCTTTTTTCCTGCCTGACGATTTGAAGCCTTAATCTTTTTTACGCCGCTTTTTTCCATCTGTAAACCTCCTCATCAGTCAGTATATTTTCCAAGCACCTTGCTTATCAGCTTATTGCAGAGGTACATTGCTATGAAAAGTATCATGCATATTGCCGCCGCATAACCCATTTCAAACCTCACCCAGCCGTAATCGTAGGCATGAGTCATGATTGTGTGTGCCTTATAGTCGGTGCTTGGGAAGCCGACAAGATTCTGTGCAACTGTTCCTGCCGTAAACGAACTTACTATCTGCATGACAGCCGCAAACATAAGCTGCGGCCCTATTGAAGGCAGTACTATATAAATGAGTTCCTGCCAGCGGCTGCTTACTCCCTCAACAGCACCTGCCTCATAAAGTGTGCGGTCGATGTTCTGAAAGCCCGCCCTTATGGCAAGAAATCCTGCACCAAGCGATATCCAGAGCTGTACTGCTATGGTAACTCCAAGAACATATCTGCTGTCTGTAAGCCACTGTATCGGTGAGGTTATGATGCCGAGTTCTATCAGAATTGAATTGAGATAGCCGTTGATATCGCCGCTGAAAATAATCTGCCAGACCGTGTAAACGCCCGTCATGGACGGTATATAGAAGATAAGCGTGAAAATGGTTTTAAGTTTTTTGGGAAGTTCGTTGATGAACCATGCAAGCAGAAAGCAAAGCACATAACTTAGCGGCCCTGTAAAAAATGCAAAAACAAGCGTTATCCTGATTGATTTTATAAATATTTTATCTGAAAGAAAAAGTGAAGCGTAGTTTGAAAAACCAACGAATTTCGGCGGCTGTGCCATATTGAAATCTGTGAATCCCATAGGCAGCGACATTACTACAGGTACTGCCGTAAACACAATAAACAGTATCATAAATGGTGCAAGCATGGCATAGCAAGCCTTGTTTTTCTTTATTTCCTGCCATGTTCTGCTTAGTTTTTCACTGTTTTCCGGCTTTTCTGACGGTTTATGTGCCAAATTCCCGCCTCCTTTCACTTTTCTATTTCAATTTGTTTACGTTTTATCTCATCATTTATGTCACGGTTATACCACATCAGCGTATCACGGGGATTTTCACCTTCATTCACTACTTCCCTGAACGCATTCATAATATTTCTCGTAACAGCATAAGATGATGGGATTATCGGTATTTCTTCCAGTTCCGACTGCTGTGCCTCAAGCTTTTCAAGTTCACTTTCAGACCATGAAAGACGTTTCAGTGCTTCGGTGTTTGCAGTATCGAAACGTCCCATAGTACCGAGAAGTCCCTCAATTCTGTTTCCGTATTCAATCTGTGTTTCGGTGTCCGTGAACCACTTGATATATTTCCATGCATTTTCCTTGTTCTTTACCTTATTGAAAATAACTGCCCCCGAACCATTTGAATTTGCCGCATGAGAAACAGTATCGTCCTCACGAACTGTGGCAGGTACAGGGTAGAAGTCCCACATTCCCTTTATTTCAGGTGAAGCGGTATCAAGCTGATTGAAAAATGTGTAATTTGATATAACTATAGGATATTCACCCGTCCTGAAACGGCTGAAAGCATCGTAAAACTGCGAAAAGCTGTACTTAGAATAGAAGTCCGTCCACTGTTCAAAGGCTTCAACGGCTTCTATCGAATCAAAAGCTGATTCTGTTAGTTCGGAATTATAATAATTTTTCCCCCTTTGCAGAAGAAGCATTGCAAAGGTATGACCTGCCTCTGTTGCAGGAGAAATATTCGCTGTCGGCAAAACCAACCCCACAGACATATAATTTCTCTGAAGTCTGGGGAGCATATCGGTCAGTTCATCCCATGTTTCGGGCGGACTTTCAATACCAAGTTCTTTCAGGATATCGGTACGGCAGAACATCATAGGAAAGCTTCTGCTTACGGGAAGTGCGTAGACTCCGCCGTTATAGGTATATGGAACAACTGCTGTTTCCTGAAATCTGCTTTTAGTTTCATCGTAATCCGCAAACTGTGTAAGGTCAGCAAGCAGACCACGGGCGGCAAGGTTAACGGGAAACTCTCCGCCGAGGAAAAGTGCCGCATCAGGGCCTTCTCCTGCAAGAGTTGCCTCAACAACTCCTCCAAGCACAAGATTTACAGAAACAGGAATGCCTGTTTCCTGCATGAACTTTTCCTCCGTCATTTCCTTTATTAACTGTGCCTGGTCACGTCCGAGGCTTACCCAGACATCTATCGCCTCTTCATCGCTGACATCTGAAATAGTTGTATAATCCTCGAAAAACGAACCCACAAAAGATTTTATCCCAAATGCAAGCGATTTGAAAAAATCTTCGTCACAGCCTGAAAAATCGCTGTCTTTAGCCGCAAATTCGATATAGTCAATTTCAAGGGGCTGGTCACGGTATTCCTTAGTCCAAGCCGAAACAGAAGCAATACTGTCTTTTATCTGTGAAAGATAATTCGGTATTTTCAGCGGCTTTTCAACGCATTTATCAAGTATCACAGCCATATTTCCAATAACTGCGGCTTCCGAACCCTTTGAATCGGAAAGCTTCTCGATATCTGACTGTATGCTTTTAAGTTCGCCTGAAATTCGTCCGAAATCTTCAACGAGTTCAGGAATTTTTTCATGGACGTAGTAATCAGTATACTTATCAGGCGAAGGGCCTGTTATCATCAGTATTTTACGGTAACAGGCGTTAAGCTCAACGGTTATGCTGTCCAGCTTACGCAAAGAATCGCCTATTTCTCCCGCAACAGCCTCAAGTCTGAGGGTATGGTCAGCGGGTGAAAGGTAGACGTATACATAATCCCCATCCGCCATTGGGCTTACGATATTCCAGTCTGTATCATAAGGGAATCTGACCTGTTCAAGTTCACTGCACGGAATTTCACCGTCAATATAAATGCGTCTGTTTGAGTAAAGTCCTCTCATGCGGTTCTGACGTGACTTTATTCCGATTTTGAACCAGCCGCCCTGACCGACCATTTCTTTCGGTATATCCCATTCGGCAGTCTGAAGGGATTTATTCCAGTTTCCGCCGCCGAGGGTATTGTAAACCACCTTGCACGGATCAGACGGAGAAACGAGATAGCTTGTATTATCGCATGAAGGATAAAGCGTTGAATCAGACTTGCGGACAGCCGCCTCACCCTCTATCCTGAAAAGTCCGCTTCCTGAAAAATCAGCATCTGAAGAATATTCGCTGTATGCAGGCGGTTCAGGGAAATTGCCTATAGTCAGGCTTTCAAGCACAAATTCTGCACGTTCCGAACCGAATATTATTTCGTGATGACCTTTTTTGAGATTTACAAAAATCGGCTCACTGAAAAGACCGTCTGAATCTGAAAAGCGACAATTCTGCCATAATTCGGTCTGCACCTGCGTAGGGCGAACCTGATTTCCCCGTGAATCGGTATAAACTTCCTTTTCGTTTATCCATATACGGTTAAGACGCAAATGTGAAGCTGTGGTGTACGGCATGATACCGTCAATTTTCATTGAAAGCTCAATATCCGAACTTTCCGAAGCAATAGGGCAGTAACTTACGGCAATACAGTAATTACCGTCTGATTCAACATCAAAACCGTAAGTCACCTCACCGCTTCTGCTTTTCCATATAAGACAGTCATCTCTGTTTTCACCATTTGAATCGACATAGCTTCCAACTGAAAAATCCCCGTTTTCAGCCGAAACATAGTCCCCGCCCATAATGACTGTTTCTTTTTCAGGGCGTGGATTTTCAGTATATTTATCATAGTAATCGCCATAAGTCGGAAGTTCCGTTTCAGCGTATTCAAACGGATAGTAACTGCCTGAATTGTTGTATTTTTCGTCGGCACTTGCAGAATATACTCCGCCAATAGTACATACAGCCGTCAGACAGGCTGCAAAACCTGCCGAAATACTGCGAAAAAAGCGTTTTAAATTCATAAACTTTATTACAGCTCCGCTTAAAATATACGGCGGTATATTTTTCAGCTGAAGCTGTCCCTCCATTCACAATTTGCCAAACTGCATAAAACATTAACTTTTATTATACCAAATTATCAACATTTTGTCAACTTAGACTGCATCATTTAAATGTAAAAAAAAAACATCCCCGTTTTAATGATAATACCCAAACAGTATCTCTGTTTTTTATCGGGAAAAGCCATTCAAAAAAGAGGCTTCCCCGATAAATAAACATGAGATTCCATATCAGAATTTACATTAAACCGAAGATGTTATTACTTTTTCTTCTTTTTATTCTTTTTGTTTTTATTATTGCTGTTAGTCTTATTATTTGGTTTAGGAGCTTCCTTTTTAGGAGCAGATTCTTCCTTTGCTTCAGCTTTTTCTTCAGCCTTTTCAATTGTTTCCTTTACTTCTTCGTCAGTTTCTTCGGATTTTTCAGCTTTTTCTTTAAGTGAAACTTCTGATATCGCACCCTTTGACTTGATTATGTCAACAACCTTCTTTGGCTTTTCAATAGTTGAAGGATCTATGCCCTGTTTGATAAGCTCTTTTATTTTTGCATTTTCTATCAATACCTTGTTGTTCTTTTTATCGTACATATAGAACATAACAAGAATTGCTATGCCGATAAACAGACAAACAACACCGGAAGTAAATCCTGGAGGAGTATACTTCATTGAAACAGTATGATGACCTGCCGGAAGCTTAACGCCTATCATAGCGTCAAGAATGAGTATCTGTCCTACATCGCCTTCCGAATTGCTTCTTATGACACCGCCGCTTTCGCTTGGAGTTTCAGCAACAAGATTATCAACCTTTTTGCCGTCAACCTTAACAGTCCAGCCCGGTTCATAAGGAATAGAGGTTGAAAGTATCTGTCCTTCCTGAACATCAACTTCACCTGTAAGGAAGCGGTCGTTTGATTCTTCTGTATCAATATTCCACTGGCTCTGCTTGAGCTTTGCAATATCTTCTTCAAAAGCTTCCTGATCAAGGTAATAGAAATTGAAGCCTGCGTTCTTTCTTACCATGATGTATTCGTTTGAACCGATATACTGACCGTTTTCGCCTTCTGAAAGGATAGTAAGTCTTATTTCAACTTCCTGACCGGCAGTAAACGGACCGATTCTTACGATAGGTGAAGAATTGGTATTGAAGTAAGAGCCGTAGCCCTGATGATTTATAAACTTGCCTTCGCTGTCCTTATCGCTTGATACCCATACATTGCACTGCTTTCTCATTTCTGAGCCGAGGTGCATGAAGATATCGCCGTCATGAGGAACTGTTACATGGATATTTACAACCGCATCATCAACGCCTGCAAAAGCTTCGTAGCAGTCATGCATAGTACCTGTTGAACCGTTCATATAATCATGGAGGTAAACCTTTGTTTCGTCAAAGGCAACATCATAATCAAACGGAACATAGTACTGCTTTGGAGTGATCGGATCAAAGCTTGCAGTGCTTCCTGTCATTGCACTGAGATAGTTGTTAAGGCTGTTGAACGGATTATCGTTTCCGAGAGCTGTAAGTGAAAGAATATCATCATCAGCCATATAACCGATATTAAGTGCATTAGGATTTTCATAAATGTCAACTGTTGCGTCAACATCATCGTCTTTCTTATAGACAGTTGAGAAACGTTTCTGATAAGAAGCATCAAGCATTCTTGAGCTTGAATACTGTCTGTTCGGATCATCAAGAACATATTTTATGCCGAGAAGTGAATCAGCAACAGGGTTGCTTCCTTCAAACTTTGATTCAAAGCTCTGTGTGAAGTAACCGAGAGTTTCAATGAATGTGATAGCCTTTGCGTTCATGACTGAACTTGAGTGAGAAATACCCTTCAGACCGTAAGCAAGGTTATCGTTTACCATTCTGGTGTAGGTTTTTTCTGCACGGTAGAAACCGTCATCATATTCCTCAAGCTGTTTTACAACATCAGGAGCAGTCATTATCTCGGTATAGGTACTCTTATCGGAGTTACCAACTTCCTTGAATATCTTACGGAAGGAGTCGAAGCAGTTGTAACCGCCCTCAAAGAAAATGAGAGCCGCCATAATAACTGAAATGATATTTCTGCTCTTATTGTCTTTTGAATGGCTGTAGAGGTAAACGAGAATCATGTAAACAGCCGCAAGTATCATACCGAAAATTATCGTACCAAGCCAGAGTTCTTCCCATTTTTCGCCGCCGTGTTCCATATAGTCCTTATAAGGAGCGATAGCAGCATACTTATACTTGCTTTCGTTATAATTGAAGTCCTTCATTTTTGCACAGAAGATGCCGACCAAAGCTCCGATACCTGCAAGGCTTGCACCTGTGCTTATAAGACTAAGTTTATAGCCTTCGAGTTTTGAGAATATCTCGGCTGCCATAGAAATAAGAACAAATGAAACGAGGAATGAATATCTGTAAGGGAGCCAGTTAGGATCCTGTCCGCCGTGCCAGAGCATATTGATAGGCTTGATGAACATACTTATGAAAAGTACGAGTACAACGAGTGAATAGCCTACTTTCTTTTTCGTTTTGATTTGCTTGTTGCAGTAGTAAAGCGGGAAAAGGATAAATGTGAGAACGCCTGAATATATCTCAGGACGACCATAGAAACGAGTACCCTCATCAACGTTTACAGAATAATACTGGTTTGGAAGGAGAGTCGGGATAAGTTCGATAGGATTAAACATTGTTTTAAGTGTATAATCAGGTTCTGAGAAATCAAACTTACCAAGTGCAAGAGCGTTATAGACAGGTAATATCATAAACACGCTGCATAGCAGGACGACCATCGTTGAAACGCCCATGACACAGAATGTCTTGAACATTTCGCCTGCACCCTTGAACTTGCGTTCTGTACCGAAGAAAAGATAGTAAAAAAAGTATATCGCCACGAAAATAGCTATCATGAAGCCGATATAGAAGTTTGCGACAAACATGATGGCTGTAGGAATGATGAAATTGAGTTTTCTTCCGTCATCAATAAGATACTCAACACCGAGAATGATAAGCGGAAGGAAGATAGGGCCATCTATCCACATCGGGTCAATAAGCTGAATAACGATATATGACATCATGGAATACATCGTTGAAAATAGGATAGCCTGAAGCGGACGTAAGCTTTTTGATTTGCGTGCATAGATGAAGAAGGTCAGACCTGCCGCACCGACTTTGCACATCTGCATTATCATCATGCTTTCAAGAATCATTTTTCTTGGAAGAAGAATGACAATAAAGGTAAACGGACTCGCAAGGTAATAGCCAATTATACCCATAAAGCCGCCTGAAAGGTTTCTGCTCCAGCTGTAGAAGGCACTTCCGTCGCCCCAGAAAGCATCACGGATAGCTTCAAAGTAGTAGATATACTGTCCGTTGAGGTCAAGAGTAAGAACGGAACGCTCGCCAAACGGATATACATCAAAATTGACGTAAGCAATGAGTGTAAGAATGAAAGGTATGATAAATGCTGCAACATAATAAAGCGGCAAAAACTTTACCTTTTGTCCCATTGCATACTGCTGTGCAGAGCTTGGTAGTGTTCGGGCAGCGGCAGAGCCATTGCCCTTGGCTTTTGACATAGACATTTGTTTCCTCCTTTTGTTTTCGGGCGGACAAGCCATAATTCCCGATTTTATACTGTTTATAATTATACTACATTTTTTTACATTTTGCAATACCTTTTTATATAAAAGCTGGAAGCTTCCTATTATCTATACAATCAGAAACCTTCAGCACACGGCTTACAACGGATAAAACAAAAAAAAGCATTGACATACTTTTATAAATGTGATATTATCTTATTATAATTATATAAGGGAGGTATAAACTTGTCCAAAATATTAGAAGTTAAAGGACTTACCAAACAATACGACAAAGTTCTTGCCGCAGATAAGGTCACCTTTGACATCAACGAAGGCGAGATTTTCGCCCTCATCGGTCCAAATGGTGCAGGAAAAACCACTACGATCCGAATGATATCCACTCTGCTCCAGCCAACCGACGGAGAAGCCATCATCGCAGGATTAAGCAACATCAAAGAACCGGAAAAAGTAAGAGAAAATATTACTTATCTTCCCGATGAGGCAGGTGCTTATAAAAATATGAAGGGGATAAGCTATCTGCGTTTCATGGCAGGTCTTTTCACTACGGATATCGACAAAATCAATCAGTATGTTGACAGAGCAAAGTCAATGTGCGGTCTTGGTGACAAACTTAACGAAAAAATCGGTACATACAGCCGTGGCATGACAAGAAAACTGCTCCTTTCAAGAGCAGTTATGACTAAACCTAAGCTCGCAATCCTCGATGAGCCTACAAGCGGTCTTGACGTTCTGAATGCTATTGAAATCAGAAAAATGATAAAAAAACTTGCCGCTGAAGAAAAAACCGCTTTTCTTCTTTCTTCTCACAATATGCTCGAAATTGAATTTGTTTCCGACCGTGTAGGAATTATCTCCAAAGGTCACCTCATGGTCACAGGCAAACCAGATGAGCTGAAAGAAAGATACGGTGCAGATAACCTCGAAGAAGTTTTTGAAAGGGTGGTGAACGGAAATGAAATTCATTAACCTCCTCAAAAAAGAACTCTCTGAACTTATCAACGCACAGATGCTTGCAATGCTTGCTATCGTTCTTATGCTTTTCATGGTAATGGGAAATGTCATGAAATCAGCCATAACAGAGGTAGTTGAAGACAACATTAATCCGCAGATAAATATTAGCGACCTCGATAATACAGAACTTACACAACAGCTCATCCAGACTCTTAAAGATTCTGATGCTGAAGTTAAAATCTTTTCAATAAGCGGTGATGATTACGCCCAAATGATAAATGATAACGATTTGAAGTCACTTATCATCATTCCGAAGGGCTTCACAGAAAGTGTCCAGAACCATGAACGTCCTAAAATTACGGCTGTCTCCAAAATGACCTCCGCCGCTACTATGGCTAACCTCACAAATGATAATACCGGTGCTCTTTCATTTATCAACAGCAAGGTTTCAGATATCATTGCCGAAAGAGAAAATATCTCTGAAGATAACCTCGACCTCGTAAACAATCCTGTAAAAATCGAAACGACTACCGTTATCGACGATAAATTCGCCGAAGTTTCAACTTCAATGGTTTCTTCAAAGCTTGCAACACAAAACCTTATGCTCCCTATTGCTCTCCTTTTCCTTATCATGATGACTGCACAGTCACTGATAACCTCTATTTCAAATGAGAAAATCGACAAAACTCTTGAAACTCTGCTTTCCGCCCCTATATCAAGAGTTTCCATAATCAGTTCAAAAATGCTCGCAGCAGCAATTGTCGCTCTTATTAACGCAGGCATAATGGTTTTAGGCTTTATGAAATTTATGAAAGGCGTTACCGACGACGTTTCAGCAGATGTTGTTCAGGCTGCAAAAGACGCTATTTCAATCAGCGATTCTATGGAAAAACTCGGTCTTAACCTCTCTGCCGGACAGTATTGCCTTATAGGTATACAGCTTTTCTTCACTATCCTTATATGCCTTACAATTTCAATCATTATCGGTTCAATGGTCAGCGATTCAAAATCAGCACAGACTGCTATCCTTCCTTTGGGAATTATTGTAATGCTCCCTTATATGCTCACCCTCTTTACAGACGTAAACGCTCTGCCAACTGCTATCAGATTACTTGTTTACGCTATTCCGTTTACCCACACATTTACTTCAATGAGCAACCTTATGTTCGGAAATACAACCATTTTCTTCATAGGTCTTGTTTATCAGATGGTTATTTTCTTCATTTTACTCATGCTTTCAGTTAAACTCTTTAAATCAGATAAAATACTCACATTGTCAAAAACATGGTCAAAAAAAAGAAGAAGAAGTAAAAAATCAAATCAGGAAGACTAATATACAAAATCAGCCCGATTCATTAACGTCGGTTTCTATATGAGTACTGCTGTTAATGAATCGGGCTATTATTTTTACAATTTTAGAAAAGGATGTCCTTGAAGCAGAGCTGAGGTTCGTTCTTATCGAAGTCCCAGCTATGGTAAGAACCGCCGTGGCAGAAATTCTTCTGGTCGCAGTTTGAGCATTTTTCGTTGTCATCTGCAAGGTCACGTCTGAATATCTGGAACTTATTATTCCAAACGTCGCTGAAACGGTCTTTAAGTATATTACCCTGAACAAATTCAGGTCTGCGTTCGATATCAAGACAAGCTATGATATCGCCGTTTGCAGTAATACTTGCTGTGTAAAGACCTGCTGTGCAAAGGAAATACCAGTCTCTTACCTCACGCTCATACTCAAGACCGAGGTAATGGCTGCATCCGTATACGACAGGTTCGCCTGCAATACGCTTATTGCGGATAAACTCAAAGAGATACTGATAATCTTCAGGAGTGAGGATAAGTTCCGGGTGGTCTTTAGCACGTCCCATAGGTTCCATATTGATAACACGCCATGAATCAATATCCATTTCGTTGAATATCTTGAAAAGTTCGTCAAGCTGACCAATATTCTGGTGAGTAACGACAGTTGTAGCCTGAATAGCCTGGAAACCGCCTACACGAATGAGGCTTTCAAGACCGTTCATAGCTTTTTTATAGCCCCCGGGAGTCTGACGGAAAGCGTCGTGGGTTTCCTCAAGACCGTCGATACTTACAGAAATAGTACCCATTCCGACACGTTTAAGGTCACGGGCAACTTCATCATTGATAAGAGTTGCATTACTTGTCATGCCCCATTTGAAATCAAGGTTATTGGCAACCTCCATTATCTCAAAAAATTCTTTTCTGAGAAGCGGCTCACCGCCTGTGATACAGAGCATTTTACCGTTTACAGTCATATCCTCCTTAACTTCTTCAAGGAATTTGCGGTACTGCTCAACTGATAATTCTTCTGATTTTACATCACCGCACCAGCTTCCGCAGTGGAGGCAGTGTTCATTGCAGCGGAGAGTAAGTTCAAGAAAGAGATTTCTGAGGTCAGGTTTTTTCATAAGGCTGCGACGGTATTCTTCAAGCTGTCGCAGGTGTTTATTTTTCATTTTTATATCAAACATAATTTACTCCAGTTTAAGATTTAGTATTGTCATTTTCAGCGGTGTCAGCCGAATTTTCCTTATTGACGGACTTTTCACCTGACGGCTGAGATACAGCAGATTTAAGTATATCAGCCGTAGCTGCTTTCTGCTGCATAGCTGCTGCAAAAGCAGCAGAAGTAAGAAGTGTATGCAAAGTTTTTTTCATTTTAAATTCCTCTCTGACTGCCCATAATATTAGCAGTCACAGGCAATATTTACCGAAAAATTGTATAATTATATTTTTTCAGGAATTAATCAAGCTCTGTTTCCTGAACGGCTGCTGTAGTTTGTGTTGTACGAAGCGTTGAATTAAAGATACCCACAGAGCTTTCCTCACCCTGGTCATAGAAGTGACGCATTGCAGGCGGGCCGTATGTAGTAATCGGAGTTGAGGTGGTTGTAGTGGTAATGAGCTTTTCCAGTTCAGATGTTATGCCGAAATATTCCGGAGGGCCATAAACTGTAGCGTGCCATGTTTCATCAGTTGCAGTGATGATAGGTTCAATATCCTCATAAGGAGAGGTGGTGGTTGTTGAAAGCTGAACGACCTGTTCTTCCGGAATTTCGTATTTTTTTGTAACACCGAGCATATAGTTTCTGAGAGAAACGAGGTCAGCGATATTAAATTCGCCGTCGCCGTTAACATCAGCAACTTTACCAAGTCCGTATGAAGCACCTTCGTCTGTGACAAGCATTGAACGCATTTTAGCCATATCCAAAGCGTCTATCTTATAATCACCCGTAACGTCGCCTTTTACAAGCATTACCCATATAGGGCCGTATGCAAGCTGAGGCTGGGCAGTAGTTGTGGCAGTTACAAAAACTTCGGTAATGTCCTCGGTTGTGGTTGTGAATATCCACGGAGGGCCGTAAAGAGGAGCAAATGCTGCCGATGTTGTTGTGGTTGCTACACCGAACAAGTTCTCATAATCATCATATGCAAAGTCAGGTGTTGTCACAATATTTTCATTTTGGTTATCGAACCATTCAGGAGGACCGTAAACGCCCTGAACTTCATCTTTTTCAGGAGCATAGTCCTCCGTTGAATTATTGCCATTCAGTTTCATTCCTGACATATCTGCTGCATTGACGTTCTGTACATTCGCACCGCCGATAACAGATGCAAAAGCGGCAGCAGTAAGCAGTGTCTGCAAATTTTTCTTCATAATTATCTCTCCTTTCAAATTTTATTTTATACCTTGCTTATATCGGGCAATACCGCACAAAGCACGTTTTACAGCTCTGTACGGTACTGTCTTGTATTTACGGACATTATTCCTGACCTTTTCAGATTATTTTTCAGATTGTTCCTTTGCTGAGGTAT
>JAZQND010000057.1:0-3729 GCA_045627145.1 Ruminococcus sp.
CAACAAGCACATCGACAGCCGTTTTTACCACGGAAACAGCGAGTTTTACGCCGATACTTCTGAGCATGATGCCGAAAACGTCGAGTCTCTGCTGACGGACAGCCTCGTATGAAGCGCTGATAAGTCTGCCGTACTTGGCAAGAACTGTCGCTGTTGTACTTTCCGTTACAGAAGCCTCAGGGAGTACATCAGTCTGGTCGGTGGTAGTGTATTCTTCGGAGTCATCAAGAGTACAGCCGAGATACTGACCGCTTGAACTTATCGTCTTTGCCGCACAGACAGACGAAAGCACAGTTTCGTCAAAGCCTTTTCTGATGCATCTTGTTACAAATTCGGGGAAAAGAACGGCAGTTTCTGTAGTTGAGAAAAACTTTTCAACACAGTCACAGTCCTGACCGCTGATACGGATATTAAAACGTTTGAGCTGACGTTCAAAAGCGTCAAGCTTTTCAAGGGGAGTACCGCTGTAGGAAGAAGAAGGATCAAGTTCTTCAAGGGCGGCAGTAAATGACTTTCCGCTGAGATTGTAAAGACCTTTTTCAAGTTTGATATCGTTATACATAAGTTAACCTCCAAAAAAGTTATTGGCTCAATCGCATTTCGATTTCAAGAGCCTTTGCGTTATTAAGTCTTGCTTCAGCAAGTTCGGATTCGTCCTGAAGATTGATATTATCCCATTCAACTCTGCACTCCGCCTCTGCACCTATCGAACAAAGAAAAGCATTTCCGATATCGCAGATAACAGGCGTAAGCAGACGGCGGTAATATTCAAGTTCAGAGGTAAGAATATCGGCTTGCTGTGCTGACATTCTTTCCGTACTGCTCCAGTTAAGACCAAGCAGAAACGGCGGGATAGAAAGCTTTGCTATAAGCTGTTCAAGAAGCTGACGGACGGGTATATTCGTATCGAAAAGCTGATTTTCAGCACCGATGACCTTTATATCGACATCTCCGACTGCAACGAAGTCCTTGACCTGACCGTATTTGGCGGAATTCATGCCGTCAGCCCATTCGTTTGCGATTTGAAGTGCTTTTTCACGGGTATATACTGCATCGGAAGCATCGCCCGAAGGTTTATAGGTAACGGCATAGCGGACGTTGCCTGCACGGTCAAAATTCTGACCGATACATTCGTAGATTCGCAAAAGGATACTGCTTAGTGCAGGAAGTCCTCTTAAAAGAGAGTGACCGCCGGTAAGGGAAGCGTAGAGAATGCGTTCAGGAAACTGTATAGTATGTGAATTGCCGTCTGAGGAACAAATAGTATATTTCCTCATAAACGGGTTGCTGCTTCCTGAAATGCGGATTTTTGAAACATCACCGTTCCAGAGTCCTGCAATGCATTTTTGCTCTGAATCGGGAACTATCTCACCTGCGGCACTGCCGTATGTCAGCAGACTGTCGAGAAAATTATCAATAAAAGTTCCGACAGAACGTCCGTCAACGCCAACAGGGACATTTTCGAGAAATCTGTCAAGTTCATGCTGAAAGCGTTCATCCGAACAGACCACTTTAAATCCGCCGGTAAGACGGATAATTTTCATAATTGCCGCATCTATCACAGGTATGGCAAAACGCAGACGGTCATAAAGTTCCTTCTCACATGGTTCAATTGCCGAAGGAAGAACTGTATTTCCTTTCGGACTTCGCTGTGCAGAAATAAGCTGAGGTGAAACAGGTTTGTCATTTTTCTTTTTGAAAAAATTCATATATCCTCCTTTCCTGAGGCTGAACGGTGCTGTCTTGCTACGGAAAAGGCGATAAAGCCGTCACATTCGGAAGAAGCCGAAATATCAGCAACAAAGTAACGCAAATCGTCCATAGCGTGGTCATTTTCCTTTACCGGAGCATCCGAGCCGCTTTTTTCATTCCAGCTGTAAAGTCGGAACTCTCTGATAATATCAGTGCAGGATTCGTGAAACATAAGCTTATTCTGTTTCAAAGCAGAACTTACCTGACGAATCCCCTTTATCACGTCATTATCAGCCTTTACAACTCTGAATCTGCCGTGTCTGCGGATGCATTCAATAAAGCTTGCGGCAGACGGATCAACAATAACTTTACTGATATTTCTGCCGCCTGCAAGTTCATCAAGGGCTGCATAGTGTTCTTCATCTGTGCGTGAAACGCCCTCTTTCTTCGACGAATAGTAGTATTCCTTTAGTCTGTACCACACATCGCCGCAAAGTCCCCACAAACCGAATGAAGAAGGATTCACCGTACCGTAATCGCAGGATATAACGAACCTTTCGCACTGTATTTCGCCTTTATAGACATGAAGCTGTTCATTGAACATAGGGTAGACCACTCCTTGTGAAGCAGTCCATTTTCCAAGAACAAAGCGTTCATAAAAAGCACCTGAATACAGTCTTTTGTAGCGATTTTTGAGTGAATCTGAAAGAGAAGGATTATCGTTCATAGTGAAGTGGATATAAAGAGCGTGTTTTTCGTCGGCTTTTTTAATCCATTCATTGTAAAACCAGTGTGCGGGGTTATCGGGATTGCAGTTGAACCACATCTTTGAACCGTTTACGGAACATCTTGCAAGAGCCTGTTCCACAAATGAACGTGGCATAAGAGCGACTTCATCAAGGAAAACTCCCGCAAGAGTCATGCCCTGAATGAGAGAAGCCGAACCTTCATCTTTACCGCCGAATAAATAAAAACGGTTGGTTTTTCCGAGAAAAGTGATGTCAATGTAATTGCGGCTCACCTTTTCAAGACAGGTGAAGCCGTAATCCTTGAGAAGCGGAATAAGCGGAGTTATAACATTTCTGCGGAGCGATGTGACGGTTTTGCCACAGACTGCAAATGAAAAGCCGTTGAAACATTCTGAAGCCCATATCACAAATCCAAGCGACATTGAAAGAGTTTTGCCGCTTCTTACTGCACCGTCACAAATAACCGCATCGCAGTTCTGATACTTTTTTCTTTTCCACCAGTTGATGGTAAGCTTTTGTTTTTCTGAAAACTTACTTATCGTCAAGTACTTCACTCTCCTCAGCCGACGTTTCAAGAGCCTTTATAAGGTCGGCAGCCTTGTCACGGTCGGAGAAAGAATTTTCCAGCTCATAGAGCTTTTCAAGAGCCTTTAGTCTGTCAAACAGTTTGATTTCGATACCGCCGCCCTTGTCACGCTTTATTTCTGAAACGTTGAAAAGGTCAAGCTTTTCGATAACGCTTGGCGGCGGGAGTTCATCTGCAAAAACAAGATAGACTGCATCTGAACAGTTTCCGAAAGCAAGACGTTTCAGACCAGCGGTCACATTTCCGTTATCGGAAAAAAGCTGTCGGAGCGAGGCGATGTCACGGCGGAACTTATCAGATTTAAGACACCTGACTGCTTCACCGAGAGCAGTTTCCTTATCGAAACCTGCCTTTTCGGCAGCCTCGACAGCATTTCCGAGCAGAACGTAGTAGCCGCAAAGGGCGTTCCGTTTTTTATTATCTTTATTTTCAGGCAATAAAAAAGACCTCCTTTCAATCCTGAACGAAAAGCACCGTTCATAAGGGGGCAGAAAAGGGGGCTGATTCAACGGAAAACCATTGAATATTGAAAAAAATTTTTTGAACTCTGTAGCAATGCACAATTACAAACAGTGAAAACTGTGAATCACTTACATAAAAATATATATAGGGCACCTCTAAAAACCCGTTTTGAGTAAGAAAAAGCAGATAGGTACAGTAGATGCAAGAAAAGCCATCGAAGGCGTGCTTTCGCACTACGAG
>JAZQND010000058.1:0-11747 GCA_045627145.1 Ruminococcus sp.
AAGAGCTGTAAGAGTTGCGGCAAGAGAAGTTACAAGCCCTACACCGCCGTTCGGAACCTTGATGAAGTCTGATTTTTCCTCTGCTGAATGAGGAGCATGGTCTGTAATAATACAATCAATAGTACCGTCTTTGATGGCTTCAATAATGGCTCTGACATCTTTTTCGGTTCTAAGCGGAGGATTCATGCGGTAGTCTGCATCACGCTTTTCAAGAAGCTTATCAGTAAGCATAAAGTAATGCGGAGCAGTTTCGCAGGTAACCTTCACACCTCTTGATTTTGCAAAGCGTATCATTGCAGCACTTCCCTCTGTGGAAACGTGACAGATATGTATTCTTGCATTTACGGAATCGGCAAGAATCATCTCACGGGCGGTTATATAGTCCTCAGAGGCTCTGTCCATACCCTTTACGCCCAGCTTTTCAGAAACTTCGCCCTTATTCATCTTGCCGCCGTCAATAATGCTGAGGTCTTCACAGTGTGAAGCAACAAGCAGTCCGTTTTCATTGGAAAGCTCAAGTGCTTTTCTCATCATTTCGGCATCTTCAACAGGTCTGCCGTCATCTGAAATACAGATAGCGCCGGCATTTTTTAGAGCATCATAGTTACAAAGACCGTTTCCTTTCATGCCGCCTGTTATACAGCCAACCGGATAAACATCAACACCTGTTCCTTCGGCTTTGTTAATAATGTAACGGATAGTTTCGGGAGTATCACAAGGCGGAACTGTATTCGGCATTGCCAGAACTCCTGTAACACCGCCTGCAAGAGCCGCAGAACATCCTGTCAGGATATCCTCCTTATACTCCAGACCGGGATCACGAAAATGAACGTGCATATCAAAAATTGACGGCATAAGCACAAGACCATTACCGTCTATTACAGTATCGGCAGAGGCAGAACAGTTTTCACATATTTCAGCAATAACTCCGTCTTTTACCAGTATATCGGCTGTGATATCACTTTCAGCGTCCACAGCACGGATATTTTTAATCAATATAGATGACATATTTACAATTTTTCCTTTCATAAGCAGCAATGTTATGAATAATAATTCATTTTTTCCTGCTGCTTATTTTATGTTTAATCAAAACAAGCCCTGTCAGTGCAGCGGCTTTTGCGGCAGTAACAGCAATGCCCTTGACATCACGCTTGGTTTTTATTGATTTCGGCACTTCAACAGCATTGGTCAGGTTTCCCTTTCCTGCGGCAGTAAGCGAACCACCGCCGAACGTGAAATTCCCTTTGTTTTTTTCAAATTCCATTTCATTCCTCCCTGACAGGTTCAGCTATAAGAAACTTTATCTTCTTGCCCTCATCGGTAAACATTTTCTCATGCTCAGTAACGAAATTTTCGTACGGACTTTCGGCATGAAGGTCAAATGTCTTAAACTTGATCCTGAAGCCGGCCTCCTTGAAATACTCAAAAGACTCCTCAAAAAGCTCATCATCGTCTGTTTTGAACCAAATCTCGCCACGCAGGAACTTTTTATAGTTCATAAGCTGACGTGTATGAGTAAGTCGGCGTTTCTTATGCTTTTTCTTTGGCCAAGGATTGCAGAAATTAATGTATATTCTGTCGGCACAGTCATTTTCGTTCCACGCAAGTTCAATTCTCTCGATGTTTTGAATGGCTATTCTGACATTTCCGTCCGGAATTTCATTCTTTTGGGAATATGCCTCCTCAAGTTTTCTTTTGGCAAGAACAAGCATTTCATTTTTGATATCCATAGCAACGAAATTCACTTCGGGATGTGCCGGTGCAGCCTGTGAAATGAAACCACCTTTTCCGCAGCCGAGTTCAACATACAGCGGCTTATCCGGTTCACTGAAAAGCTCCTTCCAGTGTCCTGCCTGTGTCTGCGGTTCTTTGACATAAAATGAACATTCTTCAAGTTCGGGTTTTGCCCATGGTTTGTGTCTGATTCGCATATTTTACCTCTCATCACTTATCGGACAGAATTATCCGACAAAAATATATTTCTACGGAAATACCGTGGTATTCCGTTAGTTTTTCATAATTTTTTTCTTAAACCTACAGGTTCTGTCTTTACAGTTCTGACATTGCAGTATCTTGTTTGAACCTTCCCAGAATCTTTCAGGATGCTTTGCATAGGCAAGCTCCCATCTTATCAGTACGATAAGAGAAGTGAAAAAAAGACTCCACGAGAAGAAATTTTTGATAAACAGCATAGGTGTGAACATCATGAAATGTCCCCAGTCGTAAATACGGCAGTTGACACAGCATTTGTTCTTCATCAGCTTTGAACTGAACGGACAGTAAAACAGGATGCAGATATAGTCACAAAGAAAATAAATGCCTGAAAGAAGAAGAAGTTCGGCTTCACCAATAAATCCTATCAGATAGACGAATGCCCATATTCCGTTAAAAATGAGCCAGACCAGCATTACCTTCCATGCTTTTCTGTTTTGATCCTGAACGTATTTCATCAGTTCAAATTCAGAATACCCCTCAACAGGCTCAAATTTTCTTTTTTTAGATTTGAGAAGTGCCATTGAACGCAATTCTGTCGGGAAGATATGTGATATCATAATAATCATGAACATAGCCCATATTATATGAAGCGGATTGATCACATAGAAAACCGGTTTTGTCAGAAATTCTGTCATTTCTTCTTTTCCTGTAAAATAAAGAACGAAAAGAGTGACCAAAGCACCGATTCTGACTATCAGCTTAAAAATGTAATATTTTAATTTGCCTGTCATTAATAACACCTCCAACGAAGCTGAACTCTTTTACATTAAAAAACTGTCCATTTACAAAAAGCAAATAACTGATTTGCATATCTGCAAAGGATCACTAAATAATTATATCACACATTTTTCAATAAGTCAAAGAAATTGATAGATAATTCTTACATTTATCAAGTTCACAAAAAAAATAAAAAACGCACCCTTTTTGAGTACGTTTTTCTGAATATGCCCTCTTACAAAAGCACAGGATAGCTATTAGAATTATTACATTCTGCTGTGAGCTATCCAAAACAGCAGAAATATGCCTCTGTTCCGACAAAAACAGTGTGCAGATATTTTCGCCGGAACCTTGTTCCGAGGCGTTTGTAAATGAGAGGGAAACTTCATTACAATTGATATTATATACTAATTTATTACCTTATTCAACCCATAAAATAAATAAATAGTGGACAAAATACTGTTTTTTTATCACTTTTATTTATTGCGTTATTGTATATTTTATAAATCAATAAACGAACCGTATAATTTTTGTGCGATATTGTCTTATTTTTTCTTGACAAACAGCCGTTTATGCTATATAATTATATCGGTTATGTACTTATTTTATATGTAAAGGAAGATTATATGAACGAAGAAAAGCTTATTCCGCAAAAATACAGAATTATCAGCGGAAGTACACTTAAAATAATCGCTGTCGTGACAATGCTTATTGACCACTCTGCGGCTGTACTTGTAGGCTGTCTTTTTACTAACGTATATGATACTGACAATAAATATGTAAAACTATACAATCTTATGCGTGGAATCGGACGCCTGGCTTTTCCGATTTACTGTTTTCTCCTGACAGAAGGTTTTGTCCACACCCATGACAGGAAAAAATATGCTTCAAATCTTCTTATTTTTGCTGTTATTTCCGAAATACCATGGAATCTTGAACACACAGGCAAGCTTACCTTTAACTATCAAAACGTTTTCTTCACGCTGTTTCTTGGTGTCCTCGGCATGACACTTTACGAAAAATATAAGGGAAATATCAGAAATCAGGCTATATCACTTATTGTTATATACTGCATCTCCATTCTTATCAAATGCGATTACGGCTGTTCTGGTTTCTGCTTCATTATGATGCTGTATATCCTCAGAAATAATGAACTTCTCAGAGGCGTTATCGGTGCAGGCTTCCTCAGTTCAACATGGAAAGCCGGTATCGCATTCATTCCTATCTCACTCTATAACGGCGAACGCGGCTTTATCAAGGGTAAATTCATGAAATATCTGTTTTATGCGATATATCCTGTACACATGTTCATTCTTTATATTATCAAAAAAAATGTTTTCGGATATTGATTTTTAAATGAAAAGGAGAGTTTCTATGTCTGCTAAAAAAAGAAAGAAAAGTGTAGTTGGTACTATATTCAAAGTTATACTTATAATTCTGCTGATACTTATTTTATTTGCTTTTGTAGTCGGATATGTTTTTACATCTGCAAAAATGAAGGAAAAGTTCGGACGTACTGACTATGAAGCCGAAAATCTTGATCCTTCCTATCACTACAGTTTCTATGAGGCTGATTATCCACGTCAGGAAGTAAGCTTCCGTTCAGGCGATAATGTACTTAAAGGCTATATTTACGGTCTTAACAATGATAAAGGCGTAATTGTTTTTGCTCACGGCATAAGCCACGGTCATGAGTACTATCTAAGCACAATAACAGCCCTTGTTGACTGCGGCTGGAGAGTTTTTGCCTACGACGGAACAGGAAGCTGTACAAGTGAAGGTGAAGGCACAACAGGTCTTGCTCAGTCTGCCATTGATATGGACAGAGCTGTTACCTTCGTTGAAAATAACAGTGTTTTCACTGATATGCCGATATTTGTACTCGGTCATAGCTGGGGCGGATTTGCTTCTTCTGCCGTTCTTAACTTTGAACACGATATCGCTGCAGGTGTAAGTCTTTCAGGCTACAGCACACCTTTTGCAGAACTTTGTGAATTTGCTGATGTAAAATACGGTGAAAAAAGTCCTTTAATCTATCCTTTCCTCTGGATGTACAATCAGGTCAAGTTCGGCAGATATGCTTCTCTTTCTGCTGTTGAAGGAATAAACAAGTCTGATACTCCTGTACTTATCGTTCACGGCGACAATGATTCTACTGTCGCTTATGACGGTGCTTCAATTATCTCACAGAAAGGTCATATAACCAATCCAAATGCCGAATACTATACTTTTGAAGCTGAAAATAAAGATACTCACAACGGATATTTTAAATCTACAGAATACTACGAATACTATGAAGCTGAACTCAAGGCAAAGGATTCTGAAATGACATCACAGTATGGTGAGGATATTCCTGATGATGTATATGCAGAATACGTTGCTTCTGTCAACAAAGACCTGTTCAATGCTCCAAATCCTGAACTTATTGAACTTATCGACGGCTTCTTTGAAAAAAATCTGACGGAATCTGCCGAATGAGAAAAATAAGAATCATTTTCCCAATAATAATTGCTGTCATAGTTTTTATTATTTCTATCCCGTACATTACCTACAAGCTGACAGATGATATCGACATAAGCGTTTCAGCAGTACCGCAGAGAGTGGTCTGCTGCAACGGAGAATATTTCTATAAAACTCCTCAGGGCATATTCAAATGTAATGAACCCTCCGATACTCTTGTCGCTGAAGGCAGCTACGACAGCTTCTATGTTGACAATAAACGTATTTACTGCTGTGATATGGTCAAAAAGAAACAAGACAAAATCAACACCGTTTACGTCTTTGATAAGCTTACGGGTGTTTCACAAGGCTCTTTCCAATCAACGGAAGGACTTGAGGGTTCAATAAAAGACGGAATAATGTGTGTTTCTTCCATTCAGAAGGTCACAAATAAATCTGTTCTTCGTTTTTACGATATCTTTAACGATTTCAAAGAAGTTCCTGTTGTTTATGACAGAAAACTCGCAGGTGATGCTACCGTTTTTGAATTTACTGACGGCAGAGATTCGGTCGTTGTAAGCGATTCCATATACAATCAGATTATTTCTGTTACTGATGATTACATTATTTGCTCAGACACCTCAAATGATGCAAGCATAGTTTTCAACTACCGTGATTTGAGTATGTTCAATAAAACCCATGTCGGCAAACTTGATACCGCCTGCGATACAGATAACGGACTCTATATTTCATGTACTCAAAATAAGTCTTTTTTCTGGGAAAATAAAAATTTTTCAAGAACAGACCTCAAACATAATAAGTTTGATACAGTAAAAATAATAGAACAGCGTTCAGGCAAAACAGTTCCTGATTCTTCACACAGTTTCCGAAGAACCGAACGTGTTCTGCGGTATGACAAAAAATTTGTAATTACCTACCACAACGGAAACTACATCTATTATGATTCAGAAAATTTCAAAGAAATACAGCGTATAAAAGCAGACGAAATTGTTGACGGCGGTTCGTATCATGTTGAAAGCTACGGAAACATCACCTTTATTTTCAGCGGTGACAAACTTGTAAAAAAACTCTATACATAAGGGCATATCTCCCACCGTAAGAAAAAACAGATATGCTCATAATATTGCTCCAACAATAAAACAGTGCATGATGAATTTTTCACCATGCACTGTTTTTAATTTCTTCAGGGCATCTCTAAATAGCTTTTTTAGGGATGTAATTACTGCCAGAAAACTAACAGGTCTTCAAGTATGTCAAGCATATTCGGACAGGCTGCTATAAGATTGCCGTCCCTCTGCGGCAGAAGTATCATTATCATCATCACAGGCGTTATTACCGAAGCAATTACTGACAATATATATCTGCATTTGGATTTTTCACTGTTTGCACGAAGAAGCACGGAAAATAAGCAGATGGAAAGTATCGACAAAAAGTCGCAGGCATAATGGCTCAATGCTCCGCCAAGACAAAAATCTATCCACGCTATTATCACTGACAGAACAAGACACATTACTGTAAATACGTTTATTGAAAGTGCAGAGGCTTTTTTTGTACCGTTTTCCTTTTTCACGAATGTAAAAGGCAACAAAACTGCTCCAAATGCAAGAAACGGTATGCTGAATGCTCCAACTATCGTACTTATATAAAGATATGAAGTATAATTCAGGAAATTAGTGTAGGCAAGCTCAAAAAACGGAAAAGTTTCACGCATTTTCGGACGTTCAAAGAAATAATGATATATCGTCGGAGGCAGACTTGAAAGCCTTAGCTTATTGGCGTTGATGTTACTTACCGTAAGCTGATATTCAGCACCAAATGAAAACGGAGACTCAAAACGCAGATTATTATAATACATTATTAATCCTGCACCTATCATTACAGGTACAAGAAAACATGAAGCGTTCAATATCTTTGAGGAAAGCTTTGAATCTTTTCTTGCAAGGATAGAAATGAAAAACGGTGCAAGAATAAGCGAACAAAGTGCAATTCCCGGACGTGAGGCGACTGTAAGTGCAAGTGCCGCACCCGATAATGCAAGCTTTATATTACGGCTTAACATTTTCTTGGAGCAGTATCCCTCTATTCCAAGCCACAGACACAACGACAGCCACAATATTCCCGAAGATATCGGCAGGAAATAAATATTTCCGTAATTCATTGCTATGTGTATTCCTGTTGCAAAGACTGCTCCCGGCATTAAAAGAAGCAGCAGAAGCAGATCTATTTTCTTTACAGTAAGCTTTGCTATGGAAAGCAGAAGCTGACAGAAGAAAAATACCGCAAGTGTACTCAAAATAGAATTTACATAGGTTCTGGTCGGAATCTTACCTGTTATCCAGTAATACGGGAAATACACCATTAATACCGGTGCAACACCGAAATAGCAGTAATAATGACCTTTATAGTAAGCTGTATCCCAGTTATAAGGTGCACCGGTTGCATCTCTCAAATCACGGCAGTAAACATCCTCAACTTCTTCAAGTTTCGGATCGGCATTAATATCGAGCCACGGTGATGACTTTATAAATGCATCCATCGTAAGGGCGTAAATATCACTGATAGGAGGGGTTTCGGGTTCATACTCATACGAAACAGTATCACTCGGATAGTAAAACATAAACGCTGAAAAGGTACATATTAAAGTAACAAGCTGTGTAAGAAGTCTGTGTGAAATCTTGCTTCTGTCATATTCAACATTGTATAATTTCAGTTCCTTCACTGCAATTATCAGCGATACTGCCAGTAATATGACTAAAAATCTTATCAGTGAAAAGCTGAACGGAATAGCCGAAGCAAAAATGATTGATTTAAAATTAATTGGTTTTGAAACTTCCTCGATTGAAAGCTTTACTGCTTTTAATTCTTTGTAAGGACTAATTTTAAAATCGACATCTCTATCAAATGCCATTGTATATTTTGACTGTACCTGCTGAAACTCCTGTGAGAAATTGCTGTCCTTTTGATACACTTTTATATGAAACGGCAATGCATCTTTTAACTGTTCCTGGTCTATATCGCACAGAATTGCACGGGTAAACTGCGGCATATCCTCACAAACGACACTTATATTTCCTGTAATGTCAAGTGCATCATTATTTATACTGTACTGTCCCTCAAGCTGACAGGTATACCAGTTGGCGGTTTTTTGCTGAGGTTCAGCGGTAAAGCTTTTCAGATTGAAAACAAAAACCTCACAAAGCATAACTACCAGGGCTGAACAGAATACTCTGCGAAAAATAACAGCAAGCTTTTGTTTGTCCGTCATTCCGAAAAGAATGAAAAGCTGTGCAAGAACCGACACCAGAATAATAACGATAACAGGCATCTCAACATTTACTATTGTAAATGCGTTCAGCACAAAATGCAAAATGAGAAAAATGGCTGAAACCGCCAATGCTCCACCAATAACTGCTGAAACCTTTTTTCCTTTGATGCTCATTTTTTTCGGCATTAACTTTTCAAACGGAACTTTTTCCGGATTTTTTATCAGCAAAACTGATGCCAAAAGCGAAACTATTCCTATCATGATCGGAATAAGGGCTTCAGATAAAATGTTCTTCATATAAATATCACGTCCAATAAAAATTTTCTTCATTAAATTAGTCTGTATAAATCTGCAAAACTCTCACTAAATGAAGTAATTTTACAATAGTAATACAGCACAAAAAACAAGCAAAGACTTTGTGTATTATTGCTCCACCAATTAAATCGTGAATAATTAGTGCGAAGTAATGACGGAGAAAGGTAAGGAAGAAAACCGCAGACATACCGGTCTGTCGGTCAGCCTCTCTGTCAGCTTCGCTGACACCTCTCCCACAGGGAGAGACCTCGAATGACAAGGTTTTCTGACACAGAATTTCTTCGTCAGGACGAGCAGAAATATTCATGATTTAATTGGGGGAGCAATATTACTTACTGTTCAGCCATGTTTACTATTATACCATATATCAAATAAAAAATAAAGCCCTTTTATAAAAAATCACTGTTACTTTGTAAGTGGAGATATAGTTTTTACGCTATTGGAAATCCTGTTATTTTACCAAGTATATATTCCTGAAGCAGAACCAGATCGTTCACTTCAAACTCGCTGTTTCCGTCAACATCTGCTACTGTTTCATATCTGGTGTGTTCAAATCCTGAAATCAGACCTTTTTTTGCACAAATCATGTCAAAAACGTCGATTTTTCCGTCAAAATTCACGTCACCGCTTATAATATCAGTTTCATCCGTTAATACTACGCTGTTTTCAATGCCGCCCGAAACATCATCCATATAAAAATCTGATAATTCAGTTTCTGTTTCAACGTATAGATAAAGATTTAATGCACCATCAGGTATACTGTAATTATTATTATAAAGTTTTGTCCACTTATCTTTTTTTACATTCATGGTATCAACTTTGTCATAATGTGTTTCGCCCTCGCTGTCATCATACTGCAAAGTAAAGAAGAAGGTCTGCGATTCAGGGCCGTCATCATACATGACATTTGCAGCAAAACTGTATGTATTTCCGCCCTTGAAAGCAGAATTAAGATGCTGTGTGATACCGTTCCATGAAGCTTCTCTATTTGTAACATGAACAGAACTTGTACCTTCAAATACCTTATCATCGCTTATTTCAAGCTTTGCCGAACCTCTGCCCTCCCATTTTCCAAGTCCGTCATCGAAAGTATTATGAAAGAATCTGCCTTCGCTGTCGGGTTCAATAATCTCAACATAGTTCCACGGAGTACACTCAAAGTCGAAACTGTCAATATCCGCATAACCGCCTGTTGTTTTGGTAGGATAGCTGTAAATCGCACTTCTGTAGCCCGTAAACATTTTCAGGTCATAAGTCATACTGATTTCGTCGCCAAGCTTGTTCCACTTTATTCCGTCATACGAATAATAGAAATTAACCTTGTCAATGTTATTTGAAGCACTCATATCTGACTTTACATCATTGAATTTGAAATCAGCTTTCAGGAAAACAGTATCGCCTTCCAGCTTAACTTCGTCCACCTTTTTATCAAAACTGTCGGTTATTGCTGCATTTCCTGAATATCCGCCGTTTTTCGACATATATACACGCTTTTCGCCGCTGTCTGTCACATAAACGCCTATATTTCCGTAATTAAACTGGAATGCCGAAAGACCTGCATGGTCACCTGCCTTCATGCCTTTTGTGTCAAGCTTTATAACACTGCTGCAAGCCGGGCCTACAGTACGCATTGTGAGGGTATTTCGTGCATTTATGATATTGGAAGCTATATTGTTGTTATGAAGTCTGAGCCAGCCCTCACGCTCTGTAACAGACCACGATTTATTATCGGGATTATGGTTCCACTGCCATTCAAGCTTGAGTTTATCCGAAGAATAGGTAAAATCGTCATCAACTGCAAGTGCTGTGCCTTTATAATCGCCGTCTATTGAAAAAGTGACGGGAGCTTTTCCGTTCACACCCATGACAGGCCAGTCATCTACCCAGTTTACGGGTACAAGTACGGGTATTCTTCCAACAGAACCGTGGTCCTGAAATACCAATCCGTACCATTTTCCGTCAGGAGTATCAACGATGCCGCCCTGTGCTGCACCGCTTCCGTAAGAACCTACACCTGAATTGAGAATTGTTTTTCCCTCATAGTTTCCAAGAAGCTGTTTGCTTCTGTAGCAAAGCTCGATACGTCCGCTTCCCGAAGGCCATGCAATAACGAAAACATAGTAATAATCACCGATTTTCATAACGTGAGAACCCTCACCGGCAAGTCCGTCCAAACCTGTTTTAAAGAGAGTCTTGTCAACTCCGCCCCATTTGAAATCGGTCATCTGTTCGTTGAAATCCTTGATTTTTATTTCACCGTTGCCGCCGTAAACGAGGTAATTTCTGCCATCATCGTCAAACAGAATCGAAGCATCGTGATACATTCCGTTTACGGCACTGCATTCCCATTTTCCGCTTTCGATGTCATCGGTTTTGTAGATATATGACTTTCCAGTGCCGTAGCTTCCGAAGAAAACATAGAATTTACCGTCATGATAACGCAGACTTGCTGCCCACTGCCCGTGAGAGTAATCATGTTTGCCGTTTTTAAGAGTCTGAACATCACCGTCTGCAAGTGTATCATAGACATAGCTGCATATCTCCCATGAAACGAGGTCTTTCGACTTCATGACAGGTGCTCCCGGACTGAAAAACATGGTAGTACTTACCATATAATATGTATCGCCCACACGGATAATGTCCGGATCAGGCACATCAGCCCAGATTATCGGGTTATTCACCTCTGCTGCGGAAGCGGAAAATGACTGAAAAACCGAATTATCAGACGAAAATGCTGCTGCCGAACCTGATAGAATGATTGCAGAAGCGGCAGCTCCTGCGGTAAAACGTTTAAGAATCTTCATAATGTCCTCCTTGAAAAATTAATATCCCTGTAATTGTATCTATAATACACATGGGCACCTCTAAAAACCCCTTCTGAGAAAAAGCATCTATGCACAGCATCTGCTGCGTCAAGCCCTCTCGTAGTGCGAAAGCACGCCTTCGATGGCTTTTCTTGCATCTACTGTACCTATCTGCTTTTTCTTACTCAAAA
>JAZQND010000059.1:0-3936 GCA_045627145.1 Ruminococcus sp.
ACCGCTTGGCCTCCGACTTCGAACATTTCGGCGGCAGTTTCCCTTCCGCCCAACAGCTTTCAGCCGAAACCGCAGAATCTCTTGCTTTTCTCAGAAGCGGATTCAGAAGCAAATATATAGCAGATGCCGCCGCACGGGTTGCAGAAGGACGGATAAATCTTTCTGAAATTTCCTTAATGCCGATAGATTCTGCACGCAGGGAACTTCGCAGGATATACGGCGTTGGTCCGAAGGTCGCAGAATGCGTTCTGCTTTTTGGTATGCACAGAACAGAAGCATTTCCGATTGATGTCTGGATAAAACGAGTGCTTGCCGAATACTATCCCGATGGCTTTCCGAAATTTGCGGCTGAAAATGCAGGCATTGCCCAGCAGTATCTCTTTCACTACATAAGAAATGCAATATGATAATGTGAGGCTGATAATATGGAAAAACAAGATACCTTTAATTTTCAGAATCCTCTTTCAAAATTTGTTATCTGTACTCATGACCAGACGGTGAAAAATACCTTCTTTTACGTTCAGGATACAGGCTGCCTGAAAAAGGAAGATTCCGCTGCATTCTCACAGCATGAAGTTGATTCATTTCTGATAGCCGCTGTTATAAAAGGTCGTGGCGAACTTTTTGCAGACGGCAGAAAATCGTCGCTGACAGAGGGTGATTGCTTTTTTATTGACTGTAATATCTCCCACAGTTTAAAAAGTTCCGATGATGAACCGATGGAGATAATGTGGGTTCATTTTAACGGCAGTACATCACAGCAGTATTTTGACTATTTCATTAAACAGTCAGAAATTATTTTTCGTCCGCAGTTTTTTGATAAAGCAGTAACTGCCATATCAAAACTTATTGAAATATGCGGACAAAATGAGAATAATTCTGAAATTATCAGTTCCAAGCTGATAGTTGAACTTCTGACTATTGCCCTTACAGTTGGAAGTTCAGACGGGCAGTTCGATTCGGGACTTAAACAGAAGCTTGCATCTGTTCATGCGTATATAGATGACCATTTCAGTGAAGATCTTTCGCTTGAAAAACTTTCTTCACAGTTTTATATCAGTAAATACTATCTAACCCGTGAGTATAAAAAAATATACGGAAAAACCATTTTTCAGCATATAATCACTGCAAGAATAAACTACGGAAAGAAGCTTCTGAGGTTTTCGGATATGTCTGTTGAAGATATTGCACACCAATGCGGTTTCAATGACCAGAGCTATTTTGCAAGACAGTTCAAAAAAGCTGAAAATCAAACCTGTTTTTCTTACAGAAAAATGTGGAGAGATTAGAAAATACTGTACCTATCTGTTTTTCTCAGAAGGGGTTTTTAGAGGTGCCCTTAATCAAAACGGGTTTATAAAAAAAGAGAGAGCCTAAGCTCTCTTTTTTTATGACCAGACCGATAAGCCGGGTTCTGTCGTGTGCGGTAATTTATCTACGCTTACCGTCGCCGGCAAACTGAAGCCGTCATTACTTGTTATACGCCGAGCAAACGTTGAAATAACAAGCACCAATAGACGTTGCATCGGATAGGGTTTACATGGCAGTACAGTCTCCTGTACTCCGGTGAGCTCTTACCTCGCCTTTCCACCATCACCGCCCGAAAGGACGGCAGTATATCTCTGTTGCACTTGCCCTAAGGTCACCCTCGGCTGCTGTTAGCAGTTACCCTGCTCTGTGATGCCCGGACTTTCCTCGTAAACTAAAACGTTTCCGCTACCGCATAGTCTGCTCACATTAATATTTTACCATTTTTCATGTGATTTGTCAAGTGCTTTTGAAGCATTCATTTCAGAAACAGACCTGAAGGTATTATTTTGCATTCGCTTAATCCGCATTCAAGCATTTCTGCTATCTTCACGCCGTCAGCCGCACTCATTGCCTTGACCTTAAATCTTTTATATTCTTCCGAACCAAACCATATACTTACTGCACATCTGCCGCTTATTTTCTGTAAAACGTTTTGTTCAAGCTCTATTTTGGCGACATTATCCCTTCCGGCAATAACCGTGTAAAACTTTGTCCACTTAGAACAGCGAACCATAACGGTTTCATCATAAATTGAAATACCGCTTGTAAAGAGTGCGGCAAGCTTTACAATAACAAGCCATACTGATGGTATTTCAAGCATAACTGCAATAAAAAACATCAGCTCATAAAGTTTGGGGATATGTTCCACAATAACGGTAAAAAGCGGAAAAATCGCAGCAGAACATAAAAACGGCGGCATAATGTATGAAAGATACCCCATTTTTTTTGCACAGAAACTATTTTCAAGTTTTCCTGTTATGCCAAGAATTTCCAGTCCGCTGCCGATTTTTTTCTCTGATTTGACCGGAAGCAGAACCGGCAGACGGCTCTTTGCACTTCCATAGCCTGCACAGCTTATGTGTACGGCAACTGCACCGAAAAGCTTCATGATAAGATTCTGCCTGAAATCCGTATAATTAACGTGAGAAAGCCTTATTCTGCTTTCCATCCGGTTAAAAAGTCCGTATGAAACTTTAAGGCATTTGTTGTCTGTTTCAATTCTGAATCTGACATATCTTGTCATATTTACGATAATTGAGATAAGCCACGAAGCAATGAAAAATATACCTATCATCAAAGCAAATGCCGGAATTTTCAATATCCATTTGTTTGTCAGCTTTTCTGTTTCTCTTGTAAGACGGCTTAGTGATACACTGATGATATCGTGTGCGATATCTCCTCCTTTGAAAAAAAACATCGCAATATAAATTGTTCCTGAAAAACCGCTTGAAAAGAAAATTGAGAAAAGAAGAATTGAAAGCAGAGAAGGCTTTTTCAGTTCATGCGATTGTGTTTTATCCATGATATCAGGCATTTTTTCCATTATTTCAGTACATCTTTTTTCCATTACTATGAGTTTTAGGTCAGCAGTTCTGAAAATACCGGCTCTTGTATCACACCTCACACGGACAGCCCTGAATGCAGCAAGATGTATCGGACTTTCTATGGTTGCGGAACTGATATTTTTATATGGTATGGAAGTTTTTACACATATAAAAATACCGTCTTTATGAATAATTTCGTTTTCGGTTAGTTCTATCACGGAAAAATACCATCTGACCAGACCAAACAGAAGAATTGCTGCGACTACCAAAAGGTCAAACCATGCACCTTGAAGCCATGTATAAAGAAAATCTTTGCTGAAATGGTATGTCAGAATGCCTCGTATAAACGGGAAAATAAGAAGCCAGATATTTTTGGCTGAATATTTTAAAATCCTTATCGGATGTTCATGAAACATTTTTTGCACCTCCAAGCTTGTCAAGTCCTGAAGAAACAAGAAGTATCTCAACTACATCGGCTTCTTTAAGGAAAAGCAGACGTTCCTGACCGCCGTAAACAAAAAAGACTATGAAATTAAGTCCGGTATATTTTGAAAGAGGCGTGCATATCGAAGCTGTATACTGTATAGCCGAAAATCGTATTGATTCGTATGATTTGATAAAAACACCGCCTGTTCTGATTATTTCTGTATCAGTAAGGGTGTATTTCATTGATTTGAAAAGGAGGGGAAAATATATGAAAGCAAAAATCAAAGCCAGTACCGAAGTTATTATACACACTGCCAGAGAAACAGCTTTTATCGAAATATAGCGGATTGAAATAACAGATACAACAGCGGCAAGTATAATCAAAGTTACTTTGATGGCAGTCAGACTTCTTTTGTCCGGAAAGTATTCTTTCATAAGTATCCCCCCCTTTTTTGAAAGCATTTTTTTGTTTACAAATGAATAATGTTATTATAACATAAATCTTTGACATTGTAAAGGCAACACCGCACAAAGATTGTGCGGCAGAAACGCAGTTAGATTTTTCGTCAGATTGTACAGAAATTTTGCAGGCATACTGTCGTATGGCAAAGAATTTCTGTGCAAGATGACGGAAAAGATACAAGTTTATGACGTA
>JAZQND010000060.1:0-3342 GCA_045627145.1 Ruminococcus sp.
GCCTGCAAAATTTCTGTACAATCTGACGAAAAATCTAACTGCGTTTCTGCCGCACAATCTTTGTGCGGTGTTGCCTTAACAATCAAAGTACCGTAGATTCCTGCGGTGCTTTTTATTTTCTGTTCCACTTTATATTTGAAATGGTGACTTCGTGTTGACCGGCAGAAGCTGAATTTCCTATATTTCCGAGCTGGAATTTTATATCGGCTGACATATCGGCATTGAATGAAACATCAAAGCTTTGATGAAGCGAATCGGGCGATATTGTAAATTTTTTATCCAGATAGCGGTTATAGACGGAATCCTCAATAGTTACAATCATTTCACGTTCAGCGGTTGAAGAAACGTCAAATTCAAGATTCCATGTTTCGCCTGCGTGAACTTCCTGAGCGTTGATAAGTCCCATAACGCCGTATTCAAGAGAACCTGTGGTGTTGACGGTGAAAACCGAACAGCCGTCCTTATTGGTGAGGAAAGCATCAGCACCTTCAATATAGGAATCGAGTGCGGCAGAAGTTATTTCAGAAGGTTTGAATGATTCTCCGATTTTATCGTAAACACGGACATAATCAATATCGAAGTGCTTTTCGCCGTCTGCAAATGTGGCTGCATCACCGTAAATTCCGTCGATACCGTCAAAATGACCGCCAACGGCAAGGTTGAGGATGATATAGAAATTCTGGTCAAACGGGGCAGGGTACTTTCGGTTTGCGGAATACCATTCAGACTGGGTGCTGTAGAGGTTATCGTCAACGAACCAGCGTATCTCGTCACTATCCCATTCAACGGTGTAAGTGTGCCAGTTTGCCGAAGAATCGCCGTTTTCAAAGATATAATCGTTAGTGAGATAAGTATTGTTCGGCCATACGTCACCGAAGTGGATAGTGCCGCATATCTTTTCGTGGGTACTGCCCCAGCCTTCCATGATGTCAATTTCGCGCGAAGCCGCCCAGCCGCCGTAAACGCTGTCTTCGGGGAGCATCCAGATTGCAGGCCAGAGTGATTTTCCCGAATCACATCTTGCACGGACTTCGATACGTCCGCCGCAGGCTGAGAATTTATGCTGTGTGCTGAGTCGTGACGAGGTATACTCGTAGTTTCCCTGAATTTCATCGGTATAATTCTCATGTCGTGCGGCTATGGTGAGGATGCCGTCTTTCAGGGATGCGTTTTTATCGGTATAAAATTCCTGTTCGTTATTGCCCCAGCCGTTGGTGATGTAATTGCCTTTTTCGTCAAGCTTCCAGTTGCCGAGTTCGTAAGACCACTTGTTCATGTCAAGTTCGTAACCTTCAAATTCGTCGCTCCAGATAAGCCTGTATTTCTCATTTTCAGGCTGTTTGTCGTGAGTTTGTTCGCCAAGAAGGAAGTTACGCAGGCTGACGAGTTCATGCTGAGGGGCTGAATTTTTTCGTGCTGTGATGAGGTCAAAAACGTCAACACGTCCGTCACTGTTGTAATCCATGCTGATGTTATTTTCGGCAGACGAAGCAAAGGGAAGTGATGATAAAACAATGGCTGAAAAAAGAAAAGCAGAAATAATTTTTATATGATTCATAATAACCTCCGAAAAATATGTATTCACGAAACTATTATATCACCCAAATCTGAAATTTGCAATAATATAAATTGACAAATGAGTATAAAATTTGCGTATGTCTACAATGTGTAAAAAAACTGTTTTCATTTTTGGGCAGATGTGATATAATCAGATATGTAATATAGGTGATATGTACCAAATCATGAAAGTGAAATCGGAGGAATTGTAATGAAGAAAGAATCCGGAAATATGGATATGCTTAACGGTTCGATGGGTGACAAAATTTTGAAATTTGCTCTTCCGCTTGCGGCAACAGGTGTGCTTCAGCAGCTTTTCAATGCGGCTGATATTGCTGTTGTCGGACGTTTTGTCGGAAAGTATGCAATGGCGGCTGTCGGAAGCAATTCTCCGATAACTGCACTTATAATCAGCCTTTTTACGGGAATTTCAATTGGTGCGAACGTTGTAATAGCCAAGTTTATCGGTCAGAAACGTATGGACGGCGTTAAAAAAGCTGTTCACACCTCACTGCTGTTTGCATTTATCAGCGGAATCGTGTTTGCCGTGATATGCGAACTTATCTCACGTCCGCTTCTTGGGCTTATGTCTATTCCTGAAAACGTTTTTGATATGGCACTTCTTTACTTTCGTGTTTACGTTGCGGGAATGCCTGTTATTCTGCTTTACGACTTTGCTTCCGCAATTTTCAGAAGTCGTGGAAATACTCGAACTCCGCTTATATGCCTGTTGGTTTCAGGAATAATAAATGTTATCCTGAATCTTTTCTTTGTAATCGTACTTCACATGACGGTAAACGGTGTTGCACTTGCAACAGTAACAGCAAACCTGATAAGTTCCGCACTTCTCATATATTTCCTCTCAAAAGAGGATTCAGCCGTTCATTTCAGCTTTAAGGAACTTGGAATAGACAAATATGTTTTGAAGGAAATGATAAGAATAGGACTTCCCGCAGGTTTGCAGGGTATGGTTTTTGCTTTGTCAAACATAATAATCCAGTCCTCTATAAACAAGCTTGGCGGCGATATCATGGCGGGTTCGTCGGCGGCTTTCAATATTGAGATATTCGCATACTATGTTATAAATGCATTCGGTCAGGCTTGCACCACCTTTATCGGACAGAATTACGGTGCAGGAAAGCCTGACAGATGTCTTAAAGCTACAAAAATATCGTTTATAATAGATATGGTGTGTACAGCGGCAATGTGCATTCTCATCCTGTTATTCGGCAGATATCTGCTTATGATTTTCAATGATGATCCTGTTGTTATATCAAAGGGTATCATACGTCTCAGGTATATCCTTCTTGCCGAGGTACTTAATGTCATAATAGAAATAAGTTCGGGCTGTATGCGTGGCTACGGTCATTCACTTGTCCCTGCAATAATATGTACAGTGGGTATCTGTGGAGTTAGAATCGGCTGGGTTTACGAAGTATTCAATAAAAAACAGACATTCTCTGTTCTTCTTACAGCCTATCCTTTAAGCTGGCTGGTTACAGCAGTCTTTCTGATAGGTGCATACATTTACATGAAAAAGGTCAAAATGAAGGAATTTTTTGAAAAGAAAGAGGTAGACTATGAGTAAAATTGACCTTATAACCGGCATTCTGGGTTCTGGAAAAACGACATTTATCAGGAAATATGTGAAATTCCTTGTGGAAAGGGGAGAACGCATTGCTATTCTTGAAAACGATTTCGGAGCTGTAAACGCTGATATGGTCATGCTTCAGGACTTGAAAAGCGAAAACTGCGATATTGAAATGATAATGGGCGGCGGTGACC
>JAZQND010000061.1:0-3227 GCA_045627145.1 Ruminococcus sp.
TCTGAGAAAAAGCATCTATGCACAGCATCTGCTGCGTCAAGCCCTCTCGTAGTGCGAAAGCACGCCTTCGATGGCTTTTCTTGCATCTACTGTACCTATCTGCTTTTTCTTACTCAAAACGGGTTTTTAGAGGTGCCCTAATGATTATTCGGCATTGTTTTATAGAATGGTGAATATAATTTCAGTATCACATTAAAATAATTACTGAAAGAGAGCTTGCCATGAAAAAAATAATTCCCGTCCTGACCGCTTCTGCATTGATTCTATGCGGCTGTAACGTTGAAAATCTAAGAAATCTGCCGGTTGAAAACGAAGATACTGTATCATCACAAGTAACCAATTATGCTTATGAGAAAGCCGAAAAAGCCTATGTTCCGCTTAATTACGACTACCAGAAAGGAGAATGGATTCCTTATTACGATTATGAAAAATATATGCTCGGCAAAAGTGAGGAGGAATTCAGGAATAGTATTCGTGAACGATTTTCGTCAGCAAAATCAAAAGGCATTAACACCGTCTATCTGCACATTCATCCAAACGGAGATGTATATTATCGTTCACAGCTTTTTCCGAAGGGCGTTTTCTGGGACGGCGATTATGATCCGCTGGAAATTATGCTTGAGGAAGCCCATGCACTTGGTCTTTCCGCACATGGCTGGATAAATCCACTGCGTTTGCAGACTGCCGAAGAATTTGAGAGTATTCCTGAAAGTTTTATTACAAAGCAATGGTTCAGTACGCCTGACAGCCCGAATATCGGTGAGGTTAACGGACGTATTTATCTTAAACCCGATTCTGCGGAAGTTATTGAACTTCTGAAAAGTACGGTTGCAGAAATAATCGAAAATTATGACGTTGACGGTATTCATATTGATGATTATTTTTATCCCACAGTTTCTCCCGATTTTGACAGCAAAGCATTTGCGGCAAGCGGAAAAAGTAACCTTTCACGCTGGAGGACTGAAAATATCACAAATCTTGTTAAATTTATTTATGATACGGTTAAGGACGGTGATGAAAGACTGCTTTTCGGAATAAGTCCGCAGGGAAATATCAATGCCGATTATAATTCGCAGTTTGCGGATGTAAAACTGTGGCTTGCAGAGGACGGTTACTGCGATTATATGATACCGCAGATATACTACGGCTTTGAACACGAAACACTGCCGTTTATCCCTACGCTTCAGCTTTGGGAAGGTCTGCCACGTTCTGAAAATGTAAAGCTTGTCATAGGTCTTGGTGCGTATAAACTGGGCAAAAATGACACATGGGCAGGTTCTTCTGCTGAAACAGAATGGATAGAAAATCCCGATATAATAAGTCAGCAGATAGAAGCTGTGGAAAATTCTCCTGTTTCAGGATATGCAGTATTCTATTAGTCTCAATGTTATCTTGTATGACATGGATTAAGGCAACACCGCACAAAGTACGTCTGACGACTTTTTAAATATTTTTGCGAAAGTTGGATTTGTCAAGTGCTGTTGCAGTGATGATGAAAAGTGCGGAACTTGCGAGAACCTGTATACAGTATGACGGTATTTGTTCTGCCGCCGCAATTATAGCCGAAGTTGAGCCGCCTGTGATAATTGTGCCTTCATAGAGTGTGTAACCTGCGATACAAATTATCAGCGAAGGAATAATTCCGCAGATATTTCTTAGTGTGAGAATTTTTGAAGTTTTACTTGTAAAAAACAGAACAGTCACCGATTTAATTGCAATTGTTGCAGGTATCCACACAGGGAAACCTGCAAGTCCGTCCGCTAATGCACCGCCTATTGCGGCAGAAGCGGCGGCATAAGGAGTTGGCAGGATACAGGCGGCAAGGTATATAAGTCCGTCACCTGCATGAGTATAGCCAGAACCTGAAGGAATATGGATATAGGCTGTGAAAACAAATATAATGGCAGAGAAAAGTCCGGTAAGAACGATATTATGCAGTTTTTTGGACTTCCGATTTCGTGTATTCCCTGTCATATCACCACTCCCTTTGTGCGGAAACGCACGGTATTTTTACTGTTTTTCATTATAGCACAGTTTGATTTGTGGTTCAATGGTAATTTATTACAACTGTTGACAACAAAAAATACTGATTTCATTCAGTTTTCAGTGCTGTCAAGTTCGTTTTCCGTTGCTTTTACAATATTGCGGTTAACCAATAGCCGCCCCTATGCCACATAAATACACACAAAAAAGGCGTACCCCCTAACGGCAGTACTCATATAGAAACTTTATACTTATTATTGAGGGAAACCCTTTTGAGAAAGGTTTTCCCCGATAAATAGTAAAAACTTCTATATGAGTACTGCCGTAAAGGATACGCCTGAATTTTATGCAATTACTTGCCGAGAGTGATAATAACCTCGTGAATGCCGTCCTTAGAGGCAGGAATAACATTGCCTGAAACAGCCTGTCCGTCAACAGTCATTGACTTAACGCCCTTGCAAACGTGGTCAGGGTTCTTGACAGTGATGTTATACTCTGCACCTCTGAACTTACGAACAGCGGTGAAGCCGTCCCACTCGTGAGGAATTGAAGGATCAACCTTCAGACCGTCAAAGTCAGGCTGAACACCGAGGATATACTGGGAAATAGCAACCATATTCCAAGCAGCAGTACCTGTGAGCCAGGAGTTCTTGCCCTGACCGAAGTTCTTGCCTGTCTGTCCGATATCTGAACCTGCGTCCTTACCGCCTATCATCTGACCGTATACATAAGGTTCGGTCTTGTGGATATCGGAAGTTTCCTCTGTGAATGCAGGGGCAATTTCTGAATAATACTTGAATGCCTGATCGCCCTGACCTGCATAAGCAGCGGCACAGATTATCCATGCATTATTGTGTGTGAAGATACCTGCGTTTTCCTTGTATCCGCCAGGATAAGTGGAAATTTCGCCGTACTGAACGTAGTACTTTGTAAATGCAGGATTATTGAGAACAAGACCAAACTTGGTATTGAGTCTTTTGTCGATAGCAGCAAGAGTTTTAAGGTCAGCACCCTGATCCTTGCCGATTTCTGACATGATAGCGAAGCCCTGTGGTTCGATGAATATCTGACCTTCTTCGCATTCCTTTGAACCCATCTTTTCGCCGTTAGCGTCATAAGCTCTGATGAACCAGTCGCCGTCCCAAGCGGATTCCATAACATTAGCCTTCATCTTGTCGATTTCAGCCTGAGCCTTAGCAGCTTCGTCGTCCTTGCCGAGGTGCTTGAGAATACCAACGTATGCA
>JAZQND010000062.1:0-9512 GCA_045627145.1 Ruminococcus sp.
TCTTCTTCATTACTTCGCATAAATTATTCAATATTTAATTGGTGGAGCAATAAATGAAGGTTTATATGAAGGGAACCACCATAACGGTACGTTTTTCTGCGTCGCACCGTCATAATGTGATGGCATCATTAAAAAATTTGAATATCTTCTCTTTCGTCCTGTATAACAGGCGGTTCAGGAAGTTCGGGAGAATCGGAAGGTTCAGGAGGTCTGACTTCCGGTTTGGAAGATTTCAGGTCAATTTTCGGAAGGATTCCGTGACCTGCATCAGGAACGATAACTTCATGTTCAGGCGGTGCAGCGGGCGGAACTTTATCCTGAACCTGCGGAAGTTCCGGTTGTTCTGGAACTTCTGCTTCAGGAGCCTGAGGAAGTGAAGGTTTATCCTGTTCTTCAATTTCCTTAGGCTCATGTTCTGTTCTGACATCCGGCTTTTCGTGAAGGGAAGGTTCGGGAATCGGTTTGCTTTCCGGCGGCGGAACAGGTAAATCTTTTGGTATATCAGCATTTTCGGCATTATGAACGGGCGGTGCTGCTTCATTTTCGTGAGGCGGCATCGGACTTTCCTTCGGTTCAGCAGCCTTTGGCGGTTCAACTCCGTTAACATCAGGAAGTTTATTGTTCTTACTGATATCATGCGGCGGAACGGGTTCTTCAGGCTCGTGTTTTTTAGGCGGAGTCTGAGGCTCAAGAACCTTTATTTTAAGGTTAAGACCTGAAGAAATGCTGTTTTCAAAATCATCTTTTATTGAAACGTAATCGTCAGAATTTTCGGCTGAGATATAGAGGTCAACCGTATCGCCGCTTGAGATAAGTCCCTTTGACATTTCAATTTCGAGTATCTCATTTGCGACAGTAATTTTGTCTTTGCCTTTTCCATTATAATTTTTAAGAATTTCCTCGCCTCTGTCGTTCACGCTTTTAAGGTAGATTACCTCACCTTTTTTATTCAGTCCCATTCTGATATCAGCTTCCGAAGAAAGGAGAACAGTAGAATAGGTTTTGATATTTTTAGCGTAGTAGCCGTAACCGACACCTGATACTATTGCAAGGCAGGCAGCAGCGGCGGCGATTCTGGTAAGAATGAACGCAGGTTTTGAAGAAGCTTTTGTTTTTCTGCTGAGCAACATAGGATCGCAAACGGTCTGACCGACCTGATAATGCAGATTGGCGGCGTGAACGAACCTTGAAGCTTCATCCATAAGAACAGCATACCCCTCATGGCATTCCATAACAATATATTTCATGTATTTTCCCTCCCTTTGAGAACCTGCATAATATGTCCACGCATAATCTCATAGCCGTTTGTGCAGATGAGAAGGACAGCGACGAGATAACGCCGATGTCTTTCAAGAGATTTTCTTTCAACATCTGCACCCTCTGCAAGCTTTGCAAGCGGAACACGCTTTGTCCTGAGAAATTCCTCAAGAATTTCAGGATTGTTTCTTGCATAGAAAACAGCCTTCTGGCATATTTCCAGAGTTCTCTGTTGTCTTGGTGAATTATCTGCGACATCGCTCATAGAAACACCGAAGTCCAGCATTTGTGCGGAAAGCTCATCAATTTCGTGCTGAGTAGCTTCACGCATTTCGTTTTCCTCATAGTGATTATGAGAATCCTGAATAGAGTCAACCAGTTCATTATTATCGTCGTCAGTGCTTTCGAGCGATATCTGACCTGAATTTCTCTTTTCCCTGCGGTAGTTATCTATGAGACGGTTTTTTATCTGTAATGCAGCAAATTTCAAAAAGGAACCCTTCAGCTTTGAATAATTGCGGATTGCCTCATAAAAAGCAAACATGGCAATGCTCAGTTCATCATCGCTCTCAAGGGGCGGACGTTTCAGAAATCGGGAAGTTTCCGATTTGATAAACGGCATATACGCAGAAATAAGTTCGTCAGCTTTATGGCTGTCTTTTTTGGCAGCGTAGACATCGGATATTATTCTGTGGGCATTGGGTTCCATTTTTGTCACCTCCGAAGTGAAGCTCCGTCAATAATACCCGCCAAGACTATTCCTTTTGAAAAACGCAGATGATTATAAATACAGCGGGTACTGAATATAGAATACGAAAGCATTTTTGAAAAAACGGGGTATCTTTAATAATTTTTTATTTTAATTTTATATTTTGTATCTGAAATCGAAAAAATCCTCTATATTTCGACATTAATTTCCGTTTGAGCTTAATACAAGCTTACGCAGAAGAATCTCATCAAAAACATTGATTTGTCCGTCAGAATTGAAATCAAACTGTTCAGCGGTTTCCTTTGTTTCAAACGGAGCGATGCCAAGCAGCATTTTACGCAGTCTTACAAGCTGTGCGACCTTATATACTTTTGCAGGTTTGGTTCCGTCAGGTTCTGTGCCGCCGACAAGCTTTCCGTCAGCATAAACACAGACATTATCGCATGGCTTGGCAAGTTCGACACCGCCCACTATGTTGTCGTAATCGCCGTCGATTTCTTCAATTCCCTGTCGGCTCCAGTCGTTGGAAGGATCCCAGTTATCGCCGTAATACATACCGATTATGAACTGATATTTCTTGTTTGAATTGGCGATTGCGTAGTCCGGCCACGAAATTTCGACATAGTAGATGTTGTCTTTATACTTTTTAGGCTGTGAAAGAACTGCGGCTTTGCCGGTTACTTCGGTTTCAACCTGATCGTAGGTTTTTTGCAGAACGAAGCTTGAAGGGATATCGGTATTATTTTCAAATTCGGAAATATCGAAGTAATAGCGGATGGAGAGGTCATTATGCGGTTCAAGCGAGTCGGTGTTCACGAAAAATGTAAGCTTGGTAACACCTGCACCTGTTTTTTCGGGAGAATCGGAGCAATATCCGGCAGCCCAGAAGCCATCGCCTGAAAAGAGCTGTGTATCGTCTTCTTTTTCGGCAGGTGGGAAGTCTTCAGTTGGTTTCATGGAATCATCGCCGCAGAAAAGGTAAAGACCTGCCGCCGCACCGACTATAGCGGCATTATAGTCAATGGTAACTTCGTTGTATACCCAGTCGGCAGTAATATCATTATGTTTATCGTCTGCATCAGGACCGCCTGCCAGTGCACCGTAAAGAACGTGTTTGTGGTCAGCAGTATCTTCAGCCATGGTAAGACCGGAAGCGGCACGGTGATGAGGAAATTTTACCGAATTATCGTTATATCCGACTACATAGCTTCTTCCGAGAGGATTATCGCCGACTATGTATTCCATTTGTCCCAAAGCCCAGTTTGAGAAGGTGTAGTCCTCATGTTCGGGATTAAAGAGGTCTTTTCCTTTCTGGTATTTGTCATAGACCAAAGCACAGAACTGTGCGGCGGTATTGTATCTTGCACTTCCCCATGTATCGAGCCAGAAATAACCTGCGGGAGAAATAGTACCGATATCGCCGTTCATCCATGCATTTACGGCTTTTGCCTCCATATACCAGAAGTCAATTTTTTCATAGGGGTTTCTTCCGGCGGCTTTACGGTATTCTTCACATACGTCGGGGTAGATGTCCTGAATGCGTCCGAGAAGAATGGAAACGCCGTTCCACATATCGTTCCAGCAGAGGACATATCCGGGAGGTGCATAGTAGTCTACATATTCAATGCATTCTTCAATATATCGGTGGTTTTTTGTGATAAGGTAAAGCCAGCAGGCGGCGAAAGAGAAATCGTCCTCCCATTTGCTTGAGGTATAGTAGCTGTCAGGACCGTCTTTGCCGAGCCCGACTTTTTTTTCGTTTTCGGCGGCAAAATCAAAGAGGGACATTGAATAATCAAGACATTTTTCAGCATATTCGGGATCGGTTTCAAGGAAATTGTAATAATTTATCGCAAGTGCAGCAGCACTTAATGAAACGTCATCAGTGGTAGGTATTTCTTTTGTAGCGAAGTAGGCAGGACGCGGCATAGCGTCAATTTCGGGAGCCTGCCAGTATTTGTGGTCAATATCGCCGTCGCCTACCTGATAGCAGAAAGCAATAACTTTGCCGTTTTTATCACGGAAGGTGCTTTTCATGAAGTAATCACTGAAATACCGGCAGATTGTTTCGGCGTGTTTATCCTGACCTGTTTTTTCGTAGGCTTCACGAAATTCGTAGTAGCCCCACGAAACAATGGAGGCGGCGTAGGCTTCAGGCAGACCGAATTTAACATGGTCGCCTGCATCATGGAAACCGCCTGAAACGTCAACCAGACCGTCACCGTCAGGATCAAGTATATCGCTGTACTGTTTGATGAAGTCTGCGGAGAGATTTGTTCCGACTTCTTCCTCGTCCATAGGCTGAAGCGGAACCTGTGAATCGTAGGTGTGGCAGTTTCCACGCCATGAGAGGAGATTATTTTCAGAAACGTCCGAACCGCACATATTAGCATCATAGAAAAACATGGTATATTGCAGGAGTTTAGCCCAGTTAGCATCTGTTTCCTCATAATCTGCTGTATTGGGTGAAGCTTCAGAAAAAGCACAGAATGAAGCGGTGGAAGCGGAGAAGGTCATAATAACTGCGGAAGCGGCAGAAATTAATTTTTTCAATTTATTCATTTTAACATTCCTTTCGTATTGATATAAGGCAACACCGCACAAAGCCTGTCTAACGACTTTGTCCGTCATATTACACAGAAGTTTCCATACAATCTGACTGCGTTTCTGCTGCACAATTTTTGTGCAGTGTTGCCATAAAAACCTATATTATACATTATATACTTTTTTGGTATTTGAAGTCAAGAAATAAATTGCGGATTTGCGTGAAAAAACCGCAGTATTTGCCATACTGCGGTTTGGTTGTTTACTGAAGTTCACGTTTCATAATAATAAGGTCAAAAACATCAAGCTTACCGTCGCTGTTGCAGTCGCCGGCAGACCAGTCTTTAACGTTGTTTTTTCTGCCGATAAGCCAGTTCTGGAGGTCTTCTGCATCTTCAATGCTGAATTTTCCGTCTGAGTTGATATCACCCTGAACTGCTCCTTTTGCTGTGTTGTCAAAGTCAAGCCATAGCTGAACATACTGGCTGTCGGGAGAATATGCGGGAGATGAGGTGTTTTGTGACTTGAGTTCTGATTCGGAAAGTGCTTTGCTGTAGAATCTGAAATCGCTGAACAAAGCTTCGGAATAACGTCCTGTTTCGGGACAGCCGCCAAGACAAATCGGATAATCGGAATGTGAAACGCCTGCGGAAGTGCCTGTATCTTGTTCGCCTATAATTTTTCCGTCAACGTAAGCAGCAAGAGTATTTTTGTCGGCATTGTAAATTCCTGCGACCTGATGCTGTTTTCCGAGCCAGTTGGAAGCAATGTTTGAAGGAAGTTCGCAGTAAAGGCTTCGCCAGTCGCCGTCAGCATGGATAAAGAAGTCAATGAAATTTCCTCTTGCTCTTAGACCGAATGCATGGTCACCCTTGCTTGCAAACATATTGTATTCGGGATTGCCTGTCGGGGTAACATTAACTTCAACGGTGAAGGAATTTTTGCCTTCTGCGGCTTTGTAAAGTGAACTGTTTTCAGGAATCGCAAGTTTGCCTGAAACAACATTTCCACTGTCTGATGTTGAAAGTTCAGCCCCTGAACTTATCGGAACTGATATTTTGTTGCTGCTCTTATCCAAAACAGAAACGCCGTTGGAACGCAGTTTTGCACTGATATTGGTAAGGCTTTCGCTTGTTGAAGAAGCGGAGACAGGGATAATTGTATAGCTCCATTTGTATACCTTGTCGGAAGGAAGCTGATATTCGTCCAGAGTACCCTGACCGCAGGTTGCACTTCCTGTTCCCATTGAACCGTAGTCAACGCTGAGGAAGGTTTCTTTTTTCGGAGAAAGCTCATAGGTATGATTAGCATTCATGAAATCGCTTGGAGTAAAGTGTAATGCACTTGCCTCAACCACATCGTTTGCAGATACGAGCAGTTTGCTGTTTTTAGAAGTATCACCTACGGAAATCCACTTTACGTCGGTGAGATTTCCACAGTCGTCAGCCTTCATGTAAGGGTAATACTGCTTTGAAACGGTGTCAGACCAGATTTTTTGACGGCCGTTTGTTTTACGGTCGTTGAAGGTTTCAACAGGGCCGTTGCCGTACCATGAAAGCTGTTCAGCACCTTCAGGAAGCGTCATCATTGAGCCGACTCTGAGGAATTTTCCCATGCCTGAACCGATAGCGTTAACGCTCATGTCAACCTTTACGCTTCCGTCACCGCTGACGGTATAAGTGATATCAACTTTTGTACCGCCCGCATTCGGAAGTGAGAGGTGTGAAACGATGATTTTGCTGCCGTTAAGACCGTCCCTGACCTCTATGCCTTCAACATTGATCTTGTCCATAGCCTTCTGCCACTTGCTGTCAAATAAATTATTTCTGCCTGAATTATTGTCGTTTTCGACGTATCCACGCCAGAAATTCGGTACAGGACCATTTTCTATGAGAAGCTCTCCCTTGTAGGAATAGGACTTCATAAGACCTGTTGATTTATCAATAACGAAGTTGAAATCCTTGCCTACAGGTATGTAGGAATCGGGATGGTCAACTACGTCAACGCTGTTTGAAGAAACTGTCGGTGCGACATTTTTTCCGCTGACCGTAAGAGGTATCTGAGCATACGAAATTTCATGACCGGCAGGGACAAGACCTTCATTATTAGCAGCAGAAACGGAAAGTTCAAGGAAATACTCGTCACCTGAGAGACAGGATGATGGGTATGTGAACGGAACCAAGATACTGCCTTTGGTCAGTGGTGCGACATTTATGTTAGAAGCTTTACCGTTTTGGATTACAACGCCGTTTTTGATAAGTTCCCACGAAACGTCGTATTCATTGAGGTTTTTGAAGCCGTTTTCGTTAAATACCGAAACTTCGCCTTTTTTAAGCTGCTCCTGAGAAGCTGAAAACCAGAAGTTCTGATACTGGAACTTAACTTCGGCAAGTTCAGGCTGAGGGTTACGGTCAGGGCTGACAAGACCGTTTTCACAGAAGCTGTTGTCATTCGGGAAGTCGCCCCAGTCGCCGCCGTAGCCGTAGAAATTGCCTTTTATTTCGTTGGCATAAAGATTTTTGCGGGCGTATCCCTCGGAATAGTAGTCCCAGCCGCCGCCTCTGGAGGCAATGCTGACTGCTCTTGACTGGTCAACCCAGTCCCAGATAAATCCGCCAAGCATATTATTTGAACTGCGGATAACATCCCAGTAATTCTTTAAAGCACCTACGGAATTGCCCATAGCATGGTCATATTCACACATAACATAGGGGATTTTGCCGTCGCCGGCGTTCATGCCGATATAGCCTGAATATGGGTACATATTGCTTCCCATGTCAACGCCCATGCTGCTTCCCTGACCTTCACTGTGGACAGGTCTTGAAGAGTCATGCTTTTTGAAATACCATATCATGTCACGGAAAAGACCGTTTGCGGCATTTGGATCATCAGTGTAAGCCATTTCATTTCCGATAGACCATGCAATAATTGAAGGATTGTTTTTCAAACGCTGATAGGCAGTTTCGGTACGGTCAAGACCAAGTTCATAGAATCTGCCTTTATTGTCGTTATCGTCCATGAGAGCATGAGATTCCATATTGGTTTCGCCCATAACGTACATTCCGTATTTGTTGCAAAGCCAGTAGAGGTAAGAATCATTGCTGTAATGAGAGGTTCTTATGGCATTGATATTGTTTAGCTGCATAAGGCGGATATCTTCTTCAAGAACTTTCTGAGTTGTGGTCTTGCCCTTGAAAGGATCGGTGTCGTGGCGGTTAACACCTTTGAGCATAAGACGTTTTCCGTTGATTTTAATGGGCTGCCAGTATTTGGTCGTAACCTTGTAAGCCCAGTCAACTTCTGTCGATGTAAAGGAAATTTCACGGAATCCGAGCTGAGAGGAAACGGTTTCGATAATATTTCCGTTAGGATCCCGGAGCGTGAGAACGAGGGCATAGAGGTTCGGATTTTCGGCAGACCAGAGCTTCGGAGAGCTGACATTTACGGAAAAATCAACAGTTGTTTTGCCCCATGCATCTACTTTCGGAACAACTGTACCTGCATCGGCAAGGATATTATAGCCGTTTTCGTCGAATGCTTCAGCCTGAACAGTAAGACCGTTACGGCTTTCGGGGGTGATATTGGTAATGTCGGCACTGATACCGAGAACGGCATTTTTAAAGCTGTCATCGAGGTCGGTGCGGACGGAGTAGTCGCTTATCTGAACGTTTGGCGAACTTACGAGGAAAACGTCCCTGAATATACCGCCGTCGTATATCATATCCTGATCTTCAAACCAGGTTCCGTCGCAGAACTTGTGAACCTCAACTGCAAGTGTATTTTCACCGCTTGTGAGGTAATCGGTGATGTCAAAGCGGTGCGGACTGAACGTATCTTCGCTGTAGCCGACTTCTTTTCCGTTGACGTAGACATAATAAGCCGATTCAACGCCGTCAAACTGAATGGAAATGCGTCTGTCGGAAGCGAGCATGGAAGGTTCAACTGTGAATTTTTTACGGTAAAGACCTACGGGATTGTAGTTCGTCGGTGCATTGGGGCAGGGGACATACTTATCATAATTACTCTGCCACGGTTCGCCTATATTCTCATATATTGAGAAATCGAAGCCCTGACGAGTCCAGCTTGAGGGCAGGCTGACATTTTTCCAGCCGTCTGCGGGATTGGGGGAGTAGTTTGGGTTCATAAAACCGCCGCTCAGGTATTTCTGTGCTTGTTCGGCATTCAGAACGACATTTAATTCCCAGTCGACTCCGCTTCCTGTAAGGAGCTGGAAGTAATCGGAATTTTCACGGGCGTTGTAATCCCAGACGGCATCAGCGGCGGCAGAACTATTCTGGAAGGGTATCGGATTGACGGAGGCAGGTTCTCTGTTTATTCCGAAAACGTCCTCAGCGTATTGAGTTTTGCCGTTGGTGTCGGTGTAGGGTTTGCCTGTCCATTCCTGATGGGTGAATTTTTGTCCGTCAGCGGAAACTGCGTTGAAAGCCGGGAAACTTTCAGCAGACAGCAGAGCGAAAGCTGATGACAGACATAAAGCGAGGATTTTTTTCAAGATATCACACCTTTCAAAATAATGAAGCAGAATTGTACAATAATACAATGCTGACCAAATTTTATCACATTTTTTTATATTGTCAACACATAAAACTGGTAAAAAGGTGGATGATATGAACGATTTCTATAATATTTTGAATTAAGGGTACCTCTAAAAACCCGTTTTGAGTAAGAAAAAGCAGATAGGTACAGTAGACGCAAGAAAAGCCATCGAAGGCGTGCTTTCGCACTACGAGAGGGCTTGACGCAGCAGATGCTGTGCATAGATGCTTTTGCTCAGAAGGGGTTTTTAGAGGTGCCCTTAAATCGTGAATAATTAGTGCGAAGTAATGAAGGAGAAAGGCAAGGAAGAAAACCGCAGACATACGGGTCTGTCGGTCAGCTTCTCTGTCAGCTTCGCTGACACCTCTCCCACAGGGAGAGACCTCGTATGGCAAGGTTTTCTGACACAGAATTTCTTCGTCAGGACGAGCAGAAAAATTCATGA
>JAZQND010000063.1:0-4511 GCA_045627145.1 Ruminococcus sp.
TTTGAGTAAGAAAAAGCAGATAGGTACAGTAGATGCAAGAAAAGCCATCGAAGGCGTGCTTTCGCACTACGAGAGGGCTTGACGCAGCAGATGCTGTGCATAGCTGCTTTTTCTCAGAAGGGGTTTTTAGAGGTGCCCTTACCTCAAAGCGGAACACGCCACCGCTTAGTTCTGATTAACAAACCAAAGAACAGCCCTGATATTGTGTAAGCAGCAATATCGGGGCTGTTCTTTATATTATGCTAATAAAGCTTTTTTCAACATACAAAGATCAAAAACGTTGATTACCTGATTACCGTCAAGGTCGGCTTCCTTACTGTTTCCAAGAGTTTTTTCAGTGCCGATAAGCCATTTTTGCAGGCATACTGCGTCTGCTATACTGAACTGACCGTCGGAGTTTATGTCATATTTAACATCGCTTCCGTCCACGCCTTCCACATTTAAAATGTCAACCGTTCTCGAAAGACCGCTTTCGGATGTGACCTCAACGCTGTATCTTCCGACAGACGAACCGCTTGCGGAAGGCAGTTTATATTCCTTTTCAACAGCATTTTCAATCGGTTTTCCGTCGTGAAGCCACTGATATGAAGGATTTTTTGCGGCTGTTTCAACGGTCAGAACGGGTTCTTCACCGCTATTCAGGTAAACCGTCTGTTCAGCCGAATATACATTAAAACTTCCCGAAAGCGTGACCTCTTCCGACTTGATACTGCCGCAGGAAGGCCAGTTTTCAATGCTCATATCCTGCAAAAATACACGGACATATTCAAGCTTCGTATTTGGATAAAGTCCCATCATCTCACCAAGCGGAATGCGAAATTCTGCCGAATCATCAGTATATTTCACCATACTGCCATCATGAGAGCCGTTATTGAAATATGCTCCGCCGTTGCTTGCGAAATACAGCCAGTACCACTTTTTCTGGTCGGCATTCTGTATCTGAATATTATAAACGGGCGAAACTGCGGTATTTTTTATGGAAAACGAAGCATAGAAATAGTCCTCGTCATTCCAGACATAGAGCTTTGCACCGTCCTCATTTTCGGCAATAAGACGTTCCTCAGCACCCTCTCCGTACTTCGATATTATGCCGTCTGTACAGCAAAGACCGTTAATGCTGTAAACACGTCCGTCCGAAGCTTCAACGCTGTTCACGGCATTGGTCTGAACAAAATTTCTGCACTTTTTTGCAGACATATCAGAAGTTTCCGTAACCTCAAAGCTTCCGAGGAAATTTGCACCAAGAGCGTCGTTCCAGACTCCGTTATTCGAGAATCTCACAGAACGCAGAGGCAGTTCGGGAATTGTATTTTCGCCCACGGACAGCTTGATATAGGCATTCCACTTTCCTGTTTCAAGACCGCCGGGAATCCGCAATTTCAGGTCGTTTTCGGCAGTTTCGCAGGAGTGCCATTTCCGTGAGTCGATATCGGCATCCGTGCGGATATAACAGCCGTCTTTTTCAAGGATTATCTCGGCTTTCTGGTGACGTATCGGGTTTGCAAAGCCTGTATTTTCAACGTCGAAGTCAAGTTCAAGCTCACCGCCCTGCGGAACTTTTGCAGAAAGGTCACTGTCACGCAGGCAGAAACGGTAGCCGAGGTGGTCACGCATGAATTTCCAGACATTTTCACCGTAATATGCACTGTTGTCCACGTTTTCAACGTCATATTCCTCGCCGAAAGTGTACTCTTTGTAAAGTGAGTATATATTACTATTGATATAGCTAAGGTGGGTTTTATACATTTCAGGAATGGCATTCTGCGGCAGATAGGTTTCATACTGCTTAGTAAATTCAAGATTACCCGAAAATTCACCGCCGTAATACGAGGTAAGACTCTGGTGGTTCAGCCATTCCGTTTCAATTGCACGATTGCCGTAAGTGCCGAGGTCGCTGTCAGAACCCATGTAGCCGTCGTTATAAAGTCCGACACGGGCGGCACGGCTTCCCTCCTCGGAATACCATTTATCCATGTCTTTTGTTTCGATACCTGCCCATTTTGCGAAGATATTCGGCGTTCTGACGGTTACGGGGATATCGTCGGGAACGATGTCCAGCCATAGGTCAAGGAGTTTGGCTTTTGTTTCCGTTGAGCAGTATTTTCCGCCCCATTGTTCGCCGTAACAGCCGACAAGTCCCGATTCGACATACATTAAAATATCCTTAAAATCGTCAAGAATGCCGCTTTCCTTTATCTGCATAACGTGAGATATCATAGCTTCATAGGTTGCAGGTTCGGGATTTGTAATGCCTACTTCGTCATAGCGGAAACGCAGGGCAATGGTACAGCCGTTTTTTCGGGCATTTTCAAAGGTTTTCCGCAGATTTGCGAAAAATGTATCGTCAAGAGGATAGTCTGTGCCTGTCCCCTCAATGAGATTGCCGTCGGCATCACGCTCACCGTTGATACCCGAAGAAAATCCGCCGATATCAATGAACATCAGTACCAAAGCACCTGTCGGGGCATAGACGGGAGTGCTGTTCGGTTTGCATTTATACCAAAGAGTTGAGGTATAACCCATGCCGGGGTTGAGGATGGTATCAGTTGATTCAGAGTAATCAATTCCCGAATCAGTCAGATTTTCAGCCGCATGAACAGGAAATGAAACGGAATTTACGGAAGAAAGTCCGAGTATTGCAGAAAACATAGCAGAAAATGTACGTTTAAGCATAAGGTCAACTCCTTTACATATTATAAAACAATGCAGGTGATGTATTAACCGAGCCGACAGATGAGATTCGCCGTTTACCTCGATATTGTTATACGAATTATATCATATTTTTACAGTAATGTCAACAAATGCACGATATTTTGTGTATAATGCGATAACAGTATAAATCTGCTTTGCCGTCATTGAATTGCCCTGTAAATTCGCCTTTTCAAGCGTGCATTGTCCGTGACTGGTGAACAAGCGTATTTACCAAAAACACAGCTTTGTGTGCTATGAAATTTTATCTTCTGTCAATTGATTTTGCAGGCAATTTAATCTATAATTTATATTGTGACTAAATTATCAATTTCAAAGGAATGAATATATATGAGTTATAAAGTTGTAAAATTCGGCGGAAGCAGTCTTGCTGATGCTAACCAGTTCAGAAAAGTCGCCGCCATTATCAAAAGCGACGATAAAAGAAGATTCGTTGTTCCGTCTGCACCAGGAAAACGCTTCTCCGACGATATCAAAATCACAGATATGCTCTATAAGTGCTGTGAACTCGCTGGAAGCGGCGTTGATTTCTCCGAAGATTTCCAGATGATAAAAAACCGCTATAACGGTATCATCTCTGAACTCGGCATTGATATGTCGCTTGATAATGAGTTCGACACTATCGTTAAGGAACTCAAAGCACGCCCTTCAAAAGATTTCGCTGCAAGCCGTGGAGAATTCCTCAACGGCAAGGTTCTCGCCAAATACCTCGGCTTCAATTTCGTTGACGCTGCCGACGTTATCATTTTCGATACAAAGGGCAATCTTCTCCTCGATGAAACCGTCAGGGCTGTAAGAGAAAAGGTCAAAGACCTCGATAATGCCGTAATCCCCGGATTCTACGGCCGCACTACGGAAGGCTACATCAAAACCTTCTCCAGAGGCGGTTCTGACGTTACAGGCTCTATTATCGCAAATGCCGTAAGAGCCGAAATTTACGAGAACTGGACTGACGTTTCAGGCTTCCTCGTTGCTGATCCGAGAATTGTTGAAAACCCGGATGTTATCAGCGTTATCACATACAGAGAACTCCGTGAACTTGCATATATGGGTGCTTCCGTTCTCCACGAGGACGCTATTTTCCCTGTACGTTCCGCAGGTATTCCTATTAATATCAGAAATACCAACGCTCCCGAAGACGACGGTACTATGATAGTTTCCAATGACTACGATTTCAGTCAGGAAAGCATGAAGCATACCATTACAGGTATCGCAGGCAAAAAGGGATTCAGCACCATCAATATAGAAAAGGCTATGATGAACAATGAAACAGGTTTCGGAATGAAAGTTCTGAAGGCTCTCGCAGATAACGGTCTTTCATTTGAGCATATGCCGTCAGGTATCGACACCATGAGCATTACTCTCAATACCGAAAAACTTGAACCTGTAAGAGAAAAAGTCCTCTCTGATATCCGCAAGGCTGTTAACCCTGACCATATCGAAATCGAGGACGGTATTGCTATCCTCGCCGTTGTGGGCAGAAGAATGAAGAATACAAGAGGTACTGTTGCAAGAATTTTCGCTTCTATGGCTCACGCAAGAATAAACGTAAAGCTTATCGACCAGGGTTCAAGCGAACTTAACGTCATCATCGGTGTCAGCGAACACGACCTCCCCGAAGCTATCCGCCGTATCTACGATATGTTCATCAACTCTGAAAAGTAATTCCATCATCGTACTTTCATTAAAGGGCACCTCTAAAAACCCGTTTTGAGTAAGAAAAAGCAGATAGGTACAGTAGATGCAAGAAAAGCCATCGAAGGCGTGCTTTCGCACTACGAGAGGGCTTGACGCAGCAGATG